>JAPUKF010000264.1 GCA_027295805.1 Acidobacteriota bacterium
TGGAAGCTCACGGACATCGACATCTTGCAGGAGGAGCGCCTGTAGCGTGTACAAACAACGATAATGGTGTGCCCAGATGGGCTTGCACCGGCATGACAGAAGCTACCTTCCACTGCGGTCAACGACCCGAAGTGGGAGTTCACCTGGTACCAACTGATTAAGACTTATCTTCCTTGCGCAGTTCTCCCACCAGGTGTCCCGCTTCGGGGAGGATCAGCCGCGTAAGAGCCAGCTTCACGGCGGCAGGAGATCCCGGCGTGCAGAAGACGAGCTTGTCTCCCATGGTGCCGGCGACGGCCCGGGAGGCCATGGCGGCGGCGCCGATCTCTTCGAACGACAGCAGGCGGAAGAGTTCACCGAAGCCGGGCAGGGTGCGCTCCAGAAGAGAGCTGACGGCCTCGTAGGTGCGGTCTCTCCGGGAGATGCCGGTCCCGCCGTTGAGAAGAATCAGATCGACGTCATCCCGTGCGGCAGTGTCTGCCAGCCAGGCGCGCACCTGGTCGGGCTCGTCGGGAAGAATCTTTCGCACTGTGACCTGATGCCCGGCGGCGTGAAGGCCCGTCGCCAGCAGATCTCCCGAGCGGTCGGTGCTGGCGGTGCGGCTGTCCGATACGGTGAGGATGGCAGCGCGCAGACGGGCCGGGCCTGCTTCCCGGTGCCGCGTTGCGGGTGATGGCATCTCCGCGTCCATGACCCGCCGCGCGCTTCAGCTCGCGGGCTGCAACCAGTGCAGAAGGGTGCGCACCGGATGTCCGGTTCCGCCCACCCGGGCCAGGGGCTGGTCCTGCTCGGCGAACGAAGGTCCGGCAATATCCAGGTGAACCCACGGAATGTCCTTGCCGGCAAACTCGCCCAGGAAGTGACCGGCCGTGAGGGACCCGCCCCAGCGGCTGCCGATGTGTTTGATATCGGCGACCTTGGAGTCCAGCAACTTCCGGTATTCCTTGATCAGGGGCAGGGGCCAGAATTTTTCGCCGGTGGTCCTGGCCGCAGCCAGGAGCTCGTCCACCAGCTTCTGGTCGTATCCCATGACGCCGGTGCAGAGTGTCCCCAGGGCGACCACCACGGCGCCGGTGAGAGTCGCCAGATCGACGATGCAATCCGGTTTGAGGCGCCGGGCATATTCCAGGCCGTCGGCCAGGACCAGGCGGCCCTCGGCGTCCGTGTTGAGCACTTCCACGGTGCGGCCGCTCATGGATTTGAGGATGTCACCCGGCTTGTAGGCTGTTCCCGAGGGCATGTTCTCGACCATGGCCATGATGCCGTGAACTTCCGCCGGGCAGTCCAGGGCTTTCAGGGCCGACATGGCGCCCAGCACAGCGGCAGAACCGGCCATGTCGCTTTTCATGATTTCCATGCTGGGTGAGGGCTTCAGGGAAAGCCCGCCGGAATCGAACGTCACTCCTTTGCCCACCAGGGCCACGCGCTTGTGGGTGCCGGCACGCTGCCGGCGCGGCTTGTAGACCAGGTGCAGCAGGCGGGCCGGCTCATTGGAGCCGCGGGAGACCCCGAGGAGGCAGCCCATCCCCATCTTTTTCATGCGCGCCTCGTTCAGGACAGTCAACTTGAGGCCGACCTCCCGGGCGACTCGCCGGGCCTCGCGCTCCATGGCCCGCGGGGTCATGGTGGAGGGGGCTTCGCAGGTCAGGTCGCGGGCCAGAATAGTGGCGTCGGAGTAGATGCGTCCTTGTTCCACGGCGGCGCGATGCGATGCCGTGGAAGACGCCAGCAGGGTGACCTTGGCAAGGCGCGATTTTTTTGTCTTGGAGATCCAGGCCGTCCAGCGATGGCCGCCCAGGCAGACCCCTTCCACGGCCGCCTTCACGCGGGTGGCGGAAGGCGAGCGACGTCCCGCGGCCGGCAGGGCCGCAGCCATGTGGCGGGCCGTGGTCTGCAGCTTGCGGGTGGCCACAGCCAGGGCACGGCGCACCGACTCCAGGTCGAGTTCATCAGGCGGTCCCATGCCGACCACCAGGTAGCGGCTGGCGGGCATCCCGTCGGGAGCGTGCCAGAGTAAGAGCTCGCCTTCCTTGCCGGTGAACCGATCCTCCTTCATGGCGCGGACCAGGGCGGTGCGCAGCGCTGACGCGGGCAGGCCCTTCGGGTGGCGATCCCCCTTGCAGCAGAACACCACGACGGCATCGGCACGGATCTGATGGGCTTCCTGCGCGGAAAGGGCAAACTCGGGCACGTTCTCCTCCGGGGTCAGTGCGGAACTTGGGTGGGTGACAGGATGTCCCGCACGCAGTCAGCCAGCGATGATGCATCGAGGCCGACCTCGGCCAGCAACTCGCCACGTGAACCGTGGGGAATAAAACGATTGGGGATTCCCCGCTGATGCAGGCGCGGCAGGGCGCCGCCACGGCCGATGAACCATTCGCTGACGGCGCTGCCGAAGCCGCCCTGCAGGACATTCTCCTCCACCGTCACCAGGTGCTCGTAGCGGTCTGCCAGTTCGGCCAGCAGCGCGTCATCCAGCGGCTTGATGAAGCGGCAGTTGATCACGCCAATCTCGAGACCCTCTTCTGCTAGGGCCTCGGCCGCGTCCATGGCGCTCTCCACCATGGTGCCGACGGCCAGCAGGACCACTCGATCTCCGGAGCGCAGGTCGACCCATGAGCCGATGGTGAGAGCCTGGGCCGGCCGCTCAGGCGTCGATCTCCGGGGAGCCGCCTTGGGATAGCGGATGGAGAAGGGCCCGTCATGGTAGGTCTGGGAGGTCTCCAGCAGGTCGCGCAGTTCATTGGCATCTTTGGGTGCCGACACCACCATACCCGGGACCATGCGCATATAAGTCAGGTCGAAGACGCCGTGATGGGTCGGTCCATCGGCGCCCACAAGGCCGGCCCGGTCCAGGCAGAAGGTCACCGGCAATTTCTGGATGCTCACATCGTGGATGATCTGGTCCAGGGCGCGCTGCAGGAAGGTTGAATAGATGGCGGCGACGGGGCGCATGCCATCGGCGGCCAGGCCGGCGGCGAAGCAGACGCCGTGGGCCTCGGCGATGCCCACGTCGTAGAAGCGCTGCGGGAATGCGGCGGCGAACTTGACCAGGCCGGTGCCGTCGGCCATGGCGGCGGTGATGGCCACCAGGCGTTTGTTGCTGCGGGCCATCTCGGTCAGATGTTGCGCAAAGACCTTGGTGTAGGGGACGGGTCCACTGCCGCCGGTCTTGACCTTGCCGGTGTCGCGGTCGAAGGCCCCCACGCCGTGCCAGACGTTGGAATTGGCCTCGGAGCGGTCCCAGCCCTTGCCCTTGACGGTGACCACGTGCAGCAGGGTCGGCCCCTTGCACAGCTTGATCTTCTCGAGCACCCAGGTCAATTCCTCCAGGTTGTGCCCGTCCACCGGGCCGTAATAGGAGAATCCCAGGGACTGAAAGAGGGCACCTGGCAGAAGGAAGTTCTTGATGCCGGTTTCCATTTTCTTGACCACTTCCGACATGGGCTCGCCCAGAGGCACCTTCTCCAGGTAGTGGAGCGCCGCCTTACGCACCCGCTTGAACACCGGGTTGGTGGTCAGGGTGGTGAGATAATGGCAGATGGCGCCGACGTTGGGGGAGATGGACATCTGATTGTCGTTGACAATCACGAGCAGGTCACGGCCAGAACTGCCGGCGTTGTTGAGGGCTTCGAATGCCAGTCCGCCGGTCATGGCGCCGTCGCCGATGATGGCGATGACGTGATTGTCTTCGCCCTTGAGGTCGCGTGCTTCCGCCATGCCCAGCGCCGCCGCGATGGAGGTGGAGGCGTGACCGGCGCCGAAGGAGTCGTAGTCCGATTCGCTGCGTTTGAGAAAGCCGGAGATACCGCCGTACTGCCGCAGGCTTTCCATGCGCTCTCGGCGGCCCGTGAGAATCTTGTGGATGTAGGCCTGATGGCCTACGTCCCACACCAGCTTGTCCCGGGGAGCGTCATAGAGGGCGTGGAGAGCCACCGTCAGTTCCACAACACCCAGGGACGGGGCCAGGTGGCCGCCGGTCCGGGAGACCAGTTGCACGGTGAAGTCGCGCAGCTCCCGGCAGAGGGTTTCCATCTCGGCGAGAGAAAGGGTCTTCAGGTCGGCCGGTGAATGAATGGTCTCGAGCAAGCTGTGAGCCTGTTCGGTTGCCGGGCTTTCAGTCCCGGTTCGGCTGAGGGGAAAATCAAACTCGCCGGAAATCGCTTTCGCCATGAGGAGAGTGCCTCCTTCGTGCGAGTGACCAGCCACTCTAAACCGGCCACATAAGGGTGTCAAGCAACAACTCGGACAGGATCCTAGTGCATTTTCAAGCCCGCCGCTCCAGAACAGCGATAACTTTGTCGTGCAGCTCCTCCAGGCTGGCATCGTTGACCACGATGGCGCCGGCCATCTCCAGGGTGGCGGAGATGCGCTGGCCGCGGCTGTCGTCCGAGTTTTCGCGGGATTCGTACCGTTTGAACTCGGCTGCTGTGCGAATGTCACCCAGGCGGCCCCTCATCTTGATGCGGGCGAGACGGACCTCCGGCGGGGCGTCCACCCCCAGCAGGAAGAAGCCTTCGAGGCGGCGCAGGGCCTGGACTTCGCCCGGATTGCGCACCGAATCCACGATGGCCGGCGGCGCCAGACGCGGAGCCAGGCGGTCCACCAGGACGCCGGGGCCATGGGCGGTGCGCAACTCGTTTCCCACCAGCACCAGGTTCGCGCGGCTGGTGCTCAGCCCGCGGATGAGAGTTTCCTCGCGCACCGCGTCGGAGAGGGAGTGGTAGGCGTACCCCTGGCTCTGCAGGAAATGAGCTATCTCGCCCTTTCCTGCCGCGTTGGGTCCCGTCAGACCGATGACGGGGGGCCATGAAGATGTGGGAGTGCTCAGCGTTCCGGCTCGGGGGGTGCGTCGGCGGGAGTCGTCTCGGCTGGTGGCGTCTCGGCAGCCGCCGCCTGTCGAGCAGCATCCTGGGCGCTTTCGGCGGCTTTCTGCCGGGCCAGGAGCTGACGAGCGGCCCGCTCCTGCTGGCGTTGTTTCGCCAGCTCTCTGCTGCGCTGCTTGATGTAGTCGGGCATTTTCAGCTGCCGGTATCGGCGGGTCATCTCGCCGCCGGCCACGGTGTTGGATAGATCCACGGCATCCAGGGCGTCATTGCCTCGCTTGATATCGGCGGCGCTGGCGGGGCCATCGGCGGTGCTGGGGACGTTGGTCAGTTTTTCGGTGTTGGTGGCCAGTCGCTTGGCCCGTTCTTCGGCGCTCATGGGGCGCTGGTTTTCCACCACGTAGCCGCGGGAGGGGGAGGTCGAATCGATTGCAGAGGGCTTACGAACCACGCCGTTGGCCTGCCGGCTCGTGGTCTTCGCGGCGGTGCCACCGCCGCTGGAGGCAGGGTTCGCCTCCTCCAGGCGAGCAATGGTGTCGCGATAAACACCCATCTCGCGCACCAGATCCTCGGGTTTTTCCAGCTCGCCCCGGGCCGCCTTGATGGGGGAGTCTTTGCCCAGCTCCTTGGGCTCGGAGAGGATCAGGTAGACCCAGTCGCCCTCCTCCCGGTAATCCAGAACTCTGAGAGCGCGCCCATTCTTGAAGTGGACGATGGCTTCGCCGGCGACGCTCGAAACCACCGGCGGGAGCAGGGTGGCCAGAAGCCAAAGCCCCACGCTGAAAAGCTTTACCCCATGTTTCATGGTTGCCCTAAAGTATACCACCGGCGGAGTGTTTCGGCAGCCGGTTTTCCGCGGGGCGTATAGCCGCGACCCCCTTGGGCGTCGTCCCACCACATATAGAAGTAGGCGCCGGCGTACCAGGGACGGGAGCGCCAGGCCAGGATAAAAGCCCTGTATCCGAGATCCTGCTCGTTCACATCCGGCTCGCCGGTACCCAGGTAGTTCCAAGGGTCGATGGTCCCGCCCCGGCGGCTGGGGTAGCCGATCTCGGTGACCACCACCGGCTTGCCATGCCGGGCCTGCCAGCGGGCCACAACGGAGAGGGAGTGACTCCAGGCTTGCAGCAGCCCTTCCAGAGTCGGAGCGGCATCTCCCACTTCGAAGTAGGCGTTCATCCCCAGGAAATCCAGAGTGTCGGCGAAACCGATGACATCCAGATGATCCCAGTTGGCGGAGTAGGTCACCAGGCCGGGGAAGATCCGGCGGACCTGCGCCACCAGATCGCGCCAGCGGCCCTCCATGGCCTCGGTTGAGAGCAACTCCGAGCCCACCGAGAAAATCTCCACCTGGTGGGCGGCGGCCCAGCGCGCCTCATCCAGGATGAATGCCTCGTAGGCGTCCCACCAGGCATTCCAGTCGCTGGGGGCGAGCACACCCCGCCATTCATCTTCATCCAGATGACGGACAAAAACGATGGGAAAGATGAACACACGCAAGCCCAGGTTGTGAGCCAGCTCCACGGCCTGCTCCAGGCTCTCCCGGGAGGGCGTGAGATCGGGGTCGCCGCCTGAGATGGTGGTGGCGTGGATGGTTTCCATGCTGTGAGGCACAACCATCTGGACACTGTCCACGCCCAGGTCATGGAGTGCTATGAGGTTGGCGCGATGGAATTCCATCCCGTGGCGACCGAAGATGCCGTAGACCATGCCGCGCTGATAGGGGATGCCGTCCACCTGGGCCGGCAGGCCCGGTGGCAGGGGTGGCGGCCCGGGCGAGTGGCCGCCGCAGGCGCCGAGAACGAGGAGAATGGCCGCCCCGACGGCGGCGGTTCTCATTCCGCGGGCGCCGCTGCCAGGAGACCACGGGGTTCCACCTGGAAGGGGAGGATCTGGCCACCCGCGGCCGTCAGGGCGGCCGCCAGTTGCCGGTGCCCGCCGGCCGCGGCCCAGTAGACCGAACACCCGCCGCCACCGGCGCCGCAGACCTTGGCGCCCAGGGCGCCGGCTGTCGTGGCGGCGGCGAACAGGCGCTCGCTGACCGGCGTCATGACCGTGGGGGAAAGACGCCGGCGTGCCGCCATTTCCCGGCCCATGGCTTTCCCGGCAGCATCCAGATCACCCGTGGCCAGCGCTTCGGCCAGGTCGGCCGCTGCCTGGGCCACACCCGCCATGGCGTCCCGGGTGTCGCCGTCGTCACCCAGGAAGCGGCGCAGCATATCCAGGTTGGAGAGACCCGAGGAGCGGGTTGCTCCTTCGTAAACCAGGACCAGGCGCTCGGCCAGAGCCTCCGGATCCACCGGCAGGCGATGGGCGGTGATCCCCTCGGCGGCGAATGTCAGTTTTAGAACCCCTCCCAGCAGAGCCGGGTAGTAATCCTGCACGCCGGTGGGAATGCGCAGGACCTGGGCTTCCAGGTTGGCCAGGCGGCGAGCAAGGGCGTGGACGTCCTCTGGTGGCTTCTCTCGCGCCAGACGGCCCAGGGCCACGGCGATGCCGGCGGCCAGGGCCGAGGAGCCTCCCAGGCCGGAGCCCGCAGGTGCCGTGGCCCGGGTCCTCAGCCGCACACCGCCGTCAGGGGCGAAGGAGCGCACCAGACGCGCCGGCAGAGGCAGTGGCCCTTCGCCGACCAGTGCCGCCGGATCCATGGCCTCCCGGCGGAGGTCCAGATCTTCCGAGAGCAACTCGATGCGCCTGTCCTTCAGAGGACAGACCTCCACCACGGCGTGGAGATCGATGGCCACGTTCACGGTGACCGGTCGATCCAGCAGCAGATAGATGGGCCAGATATCCAGCGTTCCGCCGGCCAGATCGATGCGGGTCGGGGCATGCACGGTATGACTCATGGACAGAAGCTCACCCCGCGGAGACGGCGCGCCTTCAGAGGTGGCCGGTGCAAGCTCGCGGTAGGCATCCACGATACGCCGCGCCTCCTCCAGCAAAGGAGCGGGAACATGGACGCGAATCTCGCCCAGGCCATCCACGGTGAGGGGCATGACCGAGTGAGGTACCTGGGAGGACACCGAGCATTCGATGCCATGGGAGGCCAGCAACTCCCGGATGATCTCGGCCTCGGAATCGTTCCAGATGCTGAGCAGGAAAGCCGGTTCGCGCGCGTCCACCATCGGAGCGATGGTAGCAGGTCAGTTGTGACAGAGACTGCGCTTGAGCTCGGAGACGGCGAAGACCTGAACGTCCTGCCGGCGCACGATTTCCAGCTCGCCGCTCTCTTCCAGCGGTTGCATGATCACCTCGCCATTACGGACCAGGACCTTGATGAGGCGAAATTTCCCCACCCGCACGCTGAGTACGATGCTGTGACGGTTCACTCTGCGGGAGGGTTCCACCAGGAGCAGGTCACCGCTGCGGATGCCGATGAGATTCAGGTCGCTGACCTGGGCCTCGAAATAGAACGCCTGGGGGTCATCTGTGCGGGCATATTCAAAATGGTTGGAGATCTTGCGGGGGAAGTCCAGATCCCGGAGGTCGGTCCAGTTATCGCACAGCTGAGGTGTCATCACCGGGATGGAGACCAGGCCGGCCTCGCCTCCCTCCAGGGCGGCGGGCGGCGTGCCCAGGAACTCCTCCTTGAAGCCGGGCACCTCCTCCATGAGCTTGAGGTTCAGGAGGTGGCGGTAATCCACCTTGAGGAGGGAGGACATCTCCTGGATCTTGGCGAACGGAATGGAGGCCAGCCCTCTCTCGATGTTGGAGATGTATTGGCTGGTGTTATAGCCCAGGGAGCGGGCCAGATCGTTCTGGCTCAGCCCCAGCTCAGTGCGCCGCACCTTGATGAACTTGCCGATGACCTTGCTCAACGAGCACCCCTACCGGCCCCCGGCGGTGGGGTCGCAGCTTCAATGTGTGGCCATGGCCAGGTGAAGTCAAACCAATCTCTTGATGGGGCATTCCAACTGCTTTACAGCAACACCGGGCATCTGCCTCTGAACGGCCCAGGGCGAGTCGGGCGGGGCCGGGTGTCTACTGCAACCAGATGCGCACGGTCATCTCATTGGTTTCCAGTTCGAAGATCGTGCCCATGGCGTTGTTGCGGATGGCCTGAAAGATGGTCTGGACATCGATCCCGGCGGAGTCCATCTCGTCACGGATCTCCGCCGGCAGGGCCCGGATCATGGCCTCCGCCAGGGCGACAGGCATGTTGAGACGCAACTGGGTGGCATCGGCTGTCTTATCGACCACCTCCACCGAGATGAGGGTGGGCCCGCCGGTGGCTTTGCCGGGCCGGGGGTCGGCGCACGGCGACGGCCCTGGCTTGATCTTGAGGATGGCCAGGCAGACACGGTTGCGGATGTCCCGGTCCAGATCTCTCTGCAGCGCTTTCTCCAGGTACGGCAGGGCATCGGTCTTCAGGTTCTTGTCCTGCTGATCGGCCAGGGTGAGGGCGGCGAAGACACCGGCGTCCCCCGGCTGCTCCAGCCCTTCCAGGAGGATGGCCAGGGCGTCGCGCCGGCCATCCTCCCGCACCAGGCGGCCGGCCAGATTGTAGAGAGCCACCTGGGCCAGCTCACAGTGCACGCCGCTGTCGGGTTCCCGGCAATAATCCTGCAGAAAGCCGCTGTAGGCGGCCAGGGCGCGGTCCGCCTGATCACCCCGATCCATGGCCTGGGCGCGGAGGTAGGCCGCCTGCCGGCGATGAGGGCAGTCGGGGTATTCGGCCAGCAGCTTGCGGGCACCTGCCTGGACCTCCGTCCAGTTCTGATCGAAGACATCCAGCTTGATCTCCCGCATGAGGGTGTTGCAGTCGTCCGCACCTGGGGCTGCCGCCGCCAGGGCCGACAGCATGAGCCAGGGGAGGAAGAAGGCGGGCAGCCTACGCACGGTCGCCACCTTTCCCGTCCCTCGCCCGGGGGCGCCGATCCCGTTGTTCCAGTTCATCGGCGAGGATCTTGATCCGCATCATGAGTTGCCGGTGGACCATGATCTGGCGGATTTCTTCCACCTGGGCTGGTGAAGCACACTTGCTGAGGACGGCGATCTCTTCCAGAAGGCTGCCCACTTCATCGGCCAGCCGCCGTGCCCGGGCGATCTCCACGTCATCCAGATCCCGGTCCAGGAGTTGCTTGCGGCGCAGCAGCCGGGACGAGACTTCGCTCTCCACGCTGGTGTCGATGTTGTTGCCTTCGCACGGCACCGGCAGGCTGGTGAAGCTCGCCAGCACCGTATGGCTCTCCTGCAGATAGCGAGCCGTATCGGTCCGGGCCAGTTCCAGACGGGTCCGTTCCAGCAGCTTGTCAGCCATGGGCGTGGATTGGGGCATGGGCGAGGCGTTGGCCTTCAGGACGGGCACCGGCGTTTCGCCGGCCGGGGGCGTCAGGCGGGCTGCCATGTAGCCGAGCCCCAGGGCGGCCATGACCAGGGCCGCGAAGGGCAAGGCGCGGCGCAGGTGCTGCGCCCAGGGACCGGCTACGAGCTTGCCGCGCGGGCCGCCTGTCCGGTGGTCCTCCTGGTCCGCCGCGCGGGCGAGTCGCGCCGTCTCAAGCGCGAAAGCATCCCAGTCCACCTGTCCCTCCCGGGGGAAGGCGTTGTGCACTGCATCCAGGGTGGCGTCGATGGCGGCGGCTTCATCGGTGCAGGCCGAGCAGCGGCCCATATGTTCGATGAGAACATCGTCGTCCCGGTGGTCGCTGTCGCCGCGCAGGAAAGTGGCCAGTTCAGCGCGGACGGCGCGGCAGGTAAGAGGCAGATCCCAGTCCACTTCACCTTCCCGCGGAAAAACGGCGGCGGGCGTGACCGCTGCCAGGAGCCGGACAAGCTGATGACGGCGGGCGTCGCAGGCGGAGCAATGGGCCAGGTGGCTCGTGAGAGCCGTGGCGGCAGCCGCCTCCAGGTCGCCGTAGATCAGCGTGACCAGGTCAGCTTGAGCGGTTTGGCAATTCATGTCCGGCTTCCGGAAAAAATTCGATGAGGCGCTCGCGCAGGGTCATGACGGCCCGGTGCAGCGATGATTTGACGGTCCCCAGGGCGCAGCCCTGGACGTCGGCGATCTCCTTCAGAGACATCTCCTCGAAATGGCGGAGAGTGAAAATTTCCCGCTGTCGGTCGGGCAGTTGGGCCACGGCCTCGCGAATCAGGACGCCCACCTCCCGACCGGCGCTGCGGTCGAAGGGGGTGGGGGAGGTGCGGTCCTCGATCTCCTTGTTGGCCAGATTCGGGGCATCCAGGGAGGCGGCGTCGCGGATCCTGCGCTTGCGGATCAGGTCGATGCAGTGATTCACCAGGATCCGGTAGGCCCAGGTGAACGGCTGAGCCTGGGGTGTCCAGCGCGCCCGGGCGCGGTGGATGCGGATAAAAGCGCCCTGGACAGCATCGAGGGCATCGTCGTGATCTCTCAAATATCCCATGGCTATGCGGTAAAACCGTTTCTGGTAGCGGCGGACGAACTCCTCCAGGGCGTCAGGCGCATCAGCCTGAACCGCCCGCATGAGGGCGACATCATCTAGCCGTTCCATTCCTTTCTGCCTCCCGCAGGCCGTCCCGCTTGTGGAACGATACCTTCCTCCCTGAGGTTCCTTCCCCGTGGGCCGGAGTTTCCTTGATTTTACCGTGTCTTGACCGGTTCATGGGGCTGGCTTACGATTCATGCTCGTGAAAAGCCTGCTCCGCTTCCGACATTACCTCCGGCCCTACGTGGGCACCATTCTCCAGGGGGTTCTTTTCTCCATTGTGGTGGCGCTGGCCACGGCGGCCGTGGCCGGCCTGCTCAAGCCTATGTTCAATGATGTCTTCTTCCCCCATACGGGTGCTGTGGCGGCCGCCGTCCCGGACGTCCCCGCCGCGGCCGGCCAGCCCGGGGTGGATGACCTGACAGGCCGGCGGCAGGGGATCCTGGACGGCCTGGCCCGCCAGGCCCGGGATCTGGTGGGCTACGACCGCTCCCGGGCCTATATCCTGATCCCAGGGCTGTTCGTCCTGGCGTTCTTCATCAAGGCGGTCTTCACCTTTCTCTCGGGCTATCGCATGGGCGGCGTGGGATTGCGCGTGGTCCGGGATCTGCGCGCCGATCTCTACGAGCACATACAGCGCCAGTCGTTGCGTTTCTTCGCCGATCATCCCACCGGCACTCTCACTTCGCGCATCACAAACGATGTTGCTCTTCTGCAAAGTGTCCTGGGGACCCCACTGGCCGAATCGGTGCGTCTGCTCTTCTCGCTCATCTTCTTGTTTGCCGTGGCGCTGCTGCTGGACTGGAGACTGGCGACGGTCTGCATGGTGGTGTTGCCGGTGACCATCTATCCGGCGGTGCGTTTCTCCCGCAAGGTGAAAAGCTCCACATGGGCCAGCCAGTCGCGCATGGCCGACGTGGCCAACCGGCTGCAGGCCACCATCGCCGGGCGGCGGGTGGTGCGCAGCTTCAATACCGAACGGTTCGAGATCGGCCGCTTTCGCCAGGTTCTCGACGACCTGGTCCGGGCCGACCTCAAGGCTCTCAAATACATCGTCCTCACGCCACCGGTCATCGAGATCATCGGAGCCCTGGCCATGGCCTCCCTGGCCGCCTTCGCCGGCTGGCGGATTGCCGCCGGCAGGCTGGACCCCGGCGACTTCGTCGCCTCTCTGGCGGCGCTCTACTGGATGTATGCGATCCTCAAGCGCTTCGCCCGCTTCGGCAACGATCTCACTCGCGGTGCCGCTGCCGCCGAGCGGGTCTTCGCCATCCTGGACCGGGAGCGGGAAGTGGTGGAAGCACCCGACGCCATGATCGTGCCTCCATTCAGCCGGGAGATCCGGTTCCGGAACGCCCATTTCTCCTATGGCGGCAGGCCCGTGCTGCGCGGTGTTGACCTGACCCTCAGGCGCGGTGAAAAGGTGGCTCTGGTGGGCGCTTCCGGCGCGGGCAAGACGACCCTGGTGAATCTGATGCCCCGCTTCTATGACGTGGACACCGGCGCCGTGGAGATCGACGGCGTGGACGTCCGTCGTTTCACTCTGAACTCCCTGCGCGCCCAGATTGGACTGGTCACCCAGGAAGTTATCCTGTTCAACGATTCGCTTCACGCCAACATCGCCTACGGCTGCCCCCTGGCGTCGCCTGCACAGGTGGTGGCCGCAGCCCGGGCCGCTCATGCCCACGAATTTATCATGGCGCTGCCGGAGGGTTATGAGACCATCCTCGAGGAGGGTGGCCAGTCCCTGTCGGCCGGGCAGCGGCAACGTGTTGCCATCGCCCGCGCCCTGCTGAAGGATGCCCCGGTCCTGATCCTCGATGAGGCCACGTCGGCGCTGGACAACGAATACGAGTCGCTGGTTCAGAAGGCGCTGGACGAACTCCTCCGCGAGCGCACGGCCATCATCATCGCCCACCGCCTTGCTACCGTGCGGGCCGCCGACCGCATCGTCGTCCTGGAGGATGGTCGCATCGTGGAAGCCGGTACCCATGATCAGTTGCTGGCCAGGGGCGGCGTCTACACCCGGCTTCACCGGTTGCCCGTGGATACGGCAGGCAGTCGCCGGCTATGATCTCCGCATCAGGATCTCCACGGCCGGTGGCCTGGGTCATTCTGGTCGTCGCTGCCGCCCTGGTGCTGCTTCCCGGCCTCGGCAATCACGATCTGTGGGCGCCCGACGAGCCGCGCTACGGCCAGATCTCCCGCGAGATGATGACCAGCGGTGACTGGCTTCTGCCGCATGTCAACGGGCGCATTTACACCGACAAGCCGCCCGGCTGGTTCTGGTGCGCGGCCGTGCTGTCGCTTCCGGGGGGCGATGTCACTCCCCTGACCGCCCGCCTGCCGTCGGCGCTGGCGGCTCTGGGATTGCTCCTGCTGGTGGCCTGGTGGGGTGAATGCCGCCTGGGAACGGGCAGTGGAACACGGGCCGCCGTGGTGCTGGCCTCGACCTTCCTGTTCTTCAATCTGGGCCGGTCCGCTCATCTGGACATGCTTCTGGCCCTGCTGGTGAGCCTGTCGCTTCTGGCCGGCCGCGATGTCATGGCCGCAGGAGGTGGCCACGGCGGCCTCCTCCTGTTCTGGCTGGCGGCGGCCCTGGGCGTTCTGGTGAAGGGACCGCTGGGCCTGCTGCTGCCACTTCTGGTGCTGACGGTGGATCGTCTGGTGGCGCGCAGACCCCGGGATCTGCTCCTGCTACGGCCCTGGTATGGCTTGCCCCTGGCCTTCGCCCTGCCCCTCGTGTGGTTATTGGCCGTGAGTGCCACCCATCCGGGGTACGACCCTCTCAGCGTGATCGATCGTCATGTCCTGTCTCGTTTCGGCAGCGGTCTGCATCACGCCCGGCCGTTCTGGTATTTCGCGGTGCACTTTTTTGCGGAGTTGATGCCGTGGGGATTCCTGGTGCCGGCGGCCGCATGGGCGGCGTGGCGGTTTGGCGCCATCTCCCGCACCGCCGAGCGGGAGGATGAAGCCGGCACCCCGGTACCGGGCCGCGAACGGCGAAGATTCCTGGTGATCTGGGTTGTGGTCATCCTGATTTTTTTCTCCCTTTCCAGGGAGAAGCGCGGCCTGTACATCATGCCCCTGGTGCCGGCGGCGGCTCTGCTTGTGGCCGACTACTGGCGCCGCCTGCGTGCTGGCGACCTGCGGCCGGGGGGCCTGTTCAAGGGCGGCCTGGGGGTGATCGCGGCCTTCTCCCTGGCCCTGGGGGCGCTACCGTTTGTTCTGGCCCGGCGCCCGGTGGCGGGCGCACCCGGCTTGGAGACTCTGTTTCTCGTCCTGGCCGCCCTGGGCGTGGCGGGCGGGTGCGCTGTCCTGGCGAGCCTCCTGCGCCGCCGCATGTCGGCGGCGTTGAGCCTGGCGGCTGCTACGTTCCTGGCGCTGCTGCTGGTCTATGCCCACGGCCTGCAGCCGGCCCTGGACACGGTCCGCAGTGCCCGGGGGTTATCCCAGGAGCTGGCACGCAGCCTCCAGCCGGGAGATGCCGTGGCCATGCTGGAGTGGCGGGCCGCCTATCTCTACTACTCCGGCGTGCGCATGGAGGAACTGGGAAGCGACGAAGCTGTCGTGGCCTGGATGACGGCGCCCGGTGGTCGGCGCCTGCTGCTGCTCCGAGACGAAGCGTGGCAGCGCTTGCGTCCCCGCCTGGGAACGGCGCGGGAACTGGCTTCCCGTGGGACCGGTCCCCGCCGGGTACTCCTGCTGGAGCGACCCGAGCGGCCGCCGCCGGCCTAGGCCCATCCGAAAGCGCGCACTGCGAATAGCCCAACCAGACCCGCCTCCAGGATCAACATCATGTATTCGCGGTTGCGGCTGAAGCGGCTCCACTGCCAACCGCTCCCGGCGTCACTGGAACCCCGGTAAGGCGTCGGGCGCGGGACCAGTGCCGGCACCGCCGCCTGGTAGCGCGTGTACTCCTCGCCGTGGGTCTGACGCAGCCGTTCGCACTCGATCCTCTCTTTGCGTGGCATGTAATAGAAGAAAAAAATGGCGAGGCCGCCGGCCAGGATGACCAGGTTGGCCCGGCTCGGCATGGTCGCCATGACGGCGAAGCCGGTGAAGAGGAGCAGGCGCCCCAGGTAGAGAGGGTTGCGGGTAAAGGCGTACGGCCCGGTGACAGCCAGTTGGCGGGTCTTGAGAAGGTAACCCGCCGACCAGGCACGCAGGAGGCCGCCTGCCGCCACCAGAGGAAGGCCGACCCAGATGTCCAGCGGCTCGGGCCTGGCCCAGTAGGCAAGAACCGCCAGCAGTGCAAAGACGGCAGAGACCCTGGCCATGCTGATCCCCGTTTTGGCGAAAAAGCCATGGGAGGGGCCGGCCACCGGGGTTTCAGCAGTCATGGGCGTCTCCTTCCTGGAAGCAGGCGACGCAGGCGCCGGCCCCAGCGGTGGGGGGGTGGTTCAGCGGCCAGGATGCGCTCCTCTTCCGCATCCAGATCGATGGGACTATAACGCTGATGCAGTCGGGCGATGCGGCGCAGATCCTGGTGGACGGCCGAGCGATAAAGCCAGCCTCTGAAACCCCCTGATCGGCGCCGGACGCTGACGGAGAAATCGACCAGACCGGGGCTGCCGTCGCTGCGGACCAGCACGTCGCCGGCACCAATATCACCCTGGGCGATTCCCTCATGATGCACCGCTTTCACCAGGCGGCGCAGGCGCAGAAAAAAATCGGGAGGCAGGGTCGTGCCGTCGCCGCCTCGGGGATAGCTGACAAGAGAACGGCCGGGCAAACGCTCCATGATCAGTCGCTGTCGGCTGGGCCGCAGCTTGAACCCGGGGACGCCGGACAATCCATCCAGGCGGCGGAGGGCTCCTTCCTCCCGGTCCAGGAGGCGGGGTCCCAGGATGCCACGCACCAGGAAACTGCGGGACGAATAGTCTTTTTCCACCACCGTTTCGCCAGCCAGACGGATCAGACGCACGCGCGCCTTGGTGCTGTTTCGTCCCTCGCTGAGAACCGTTGAATCCATGGCCATGGCCCGGCCCCTCATTATAATGCCTCGGTTGACGGGTGCTATCATGCCCCGCCTCCGGGGAGGATCATGGCGCACATCAAGGACGCCGCATTTCACCGCGGTTTCATGGGAAGCCTGCTCGCCGTGATGGCGCTGGTCCTGATGGGTTGTGGCGATACATCAGGACCGGGAATCGCCCCGGCGCCGTTGCCTGCGACCATGGCCCACACCGCCGTCATCCAGGATGGATATGTGGGGGCGGCTGCCTGTGCCGAGTGCCATGCCGAGGAAACGGCCGCTTGGAAGAGTTCGCGCCACAACGCCATCTTCCGGCCCGGCGCCGCCCCGGCCTGGAAAACGAGCCCACCTCCCGCCTATAGCTCGGAGGAACTGGTGGTCGCGCCCCTGCCGGACGGCGGCAGCCTGCAGGTCCAGAAGGGCGGCGCGGTGGGGACCTATTCCATTGATGGTGTCATCGGTGGCGAGCGCATGGAGTCGTACGTCACCCGTCTGCAGGACGGCGCCTGGCTGCTGCTGCCCCTTTCGTATCAGGTGGAAGGCCGGACCTTCGTGTCGTACAGCCAGGGGACCTGCGGTGTTGAACTCCTGTACGGAATCCAGGAAGGCAACTGGCAATCGTTCAAGCGTGTCTGGAATCACCGCTGCATTGATTGCCATACCACGGCCGGCAGCATCGGTTTCGATGTTGGCAGCCAGCGATACGACACGACCTATGTGGATGACGGTGCCGCCTGCGAGGCGTGTCACGGCCCTGGATCGGACCACGTGAAGGCGGCCCGCGCCGGTGATGTCACGGCCGGCGCCATGGTGAATCCCGGCGATCTTCCGGCGGACGGCAGCGTGGAGATCTGCGCCAGCTGTCACGCCCTGTCGTTGCCCTTTGAATCGCGCTGGGGCGGCAACCGGCCCTACCGTCCCGGCGATGACTGGTCCCAGGCCTATCTGCCGCTCTTGCGGCCGTCCGAGGAGGGTTCCTTCGCCCGCCTGACCCACGCCGATCACACCCCGGCGGCAGGAGTCATGGAATACCAGGGCCTGGTCCAGTCGCGCTGCTATCTGGAGGGGAACGCCCGCTGCACCACATGCCACAATGCTCATGGCGGCGGGGACCATCTTCTGAAGACCGCGGCCGGCGAAGGTGCTCTGTGTGCCGACTGCCATGCCGAGGAGGTGGCCGCGGGCGAGGCCCATACCCATCACGAGGCCGGGCGTCCCGGCAGTGACTGCGTCGATTGTCACATGCCCACCGACATTGAAGCTCTGGGCACGCGCCTGGCCAGCCACGCCATCGACGTCCCCCTGCCGGTGAACAACGTCGAATTCGGCATCCCCGATGCCTGCAGCTTGTGCCATGGGGACCGCGGAGCCGACTGGGCCGCCGCCCGGTACCGTGAACTCTGGGGTGATCCGGAGCCGCGCCGCCGCCGGCGCCTGACGGTGGCCTTCATGCGCAAGGACGTGGATGCTCTCCGAGCCCTGCTCTTCAACCCGGGCGAATCGACCCTCCTGCGGGCGGATGCGGCCTCGGCCCTGGCGCGCATTCAGCGCGTGGACGCCATTCCGGCCCTGGTGAAGATCCTCGACCAGGATGCACCCCTCGTGGTCAAGCGGTATGCCGTGGACCTGCTGGGGGGAATGGGAGCTCCTGCCGACCAGCCGTTCCAGGTCCGCGCGGATCACCTGCAGAAGGTCGAGGACGCCGGAGTCCACGCGGCTCTGCGACGTGTCTGCGAGACTGGTGTACCGGTCCTGCGCCTGGGAGCTGCCTCTTCCCTGGCCCGGCTGGGCGCTGAGGACGGCCTGCAACAGCTCGAGGCCCTTCTGGCAGAACCGGTTCTGGCCGGCGGTTACCGGCTGCACCAGGCCCTGGCCAAATACAACCTGTTGACCGGACGTCTGGAAAAAGCCGCCGCCGAGTTTGAGACGGTTCTCAGTTTGACTCCCAACTACCTGGACGCCATCCAGGACCTGGGCTTTGTCTACTTCAGCACCGAACGGTTCGAAGAGGCCCGGGATCTGTGGATGCGTGGCTTGATTCTCGACCCGGAGAACAAAGATCTCCGTCTGCGTGTCCACCTGGCGGAGGACGAGATGCGCAAGAGCGGCCTGTTGCCACCGGCGGCCTCCGGAGGCTGAGGGAACGGTCGTGATTGCCAGGCCGGTCGCCCCCGGGGGCACACATCCGCAGCTCATGAAGGTTGATCTCAAGGAAGTCCTCGGACAACCCGGCCGCCTGCTGAGTCCGGGCAGGTGGAACAAGCCCCAGGTCCAGCAGGTGAGCCTGGGGGAACGCCAGGTCATCCTGAAGGACTGGCGCACCATGGCCCCCTGGCTGCGGCCGCTGGCCCGCCATCTGGCCCGGCGCGAAGCGCGGATATACGGCCTGTTGCAGCATCTGGAGAGCGTACCCCGGGTCCTCCAGACCGGCGACAGGGTGCTCGTGCTGGAGCAGGTTCCCGGGCGCCGCATCAGCCGCCTGCGGGGACACCGCGCGGCGGCTGCGGCGGCGCAGGCCCTTGAGGTCATCGTCGCCCGCATTCACGCCGCCGGCGTCTATCACTTCGATATGCGCAAGCGCGACAACATCCTTGTGACCGACGAGGGGGAGGTCTATCTCATTGATTTCACCACGTCGGTGGCCCCCCGCCACTATGGCCCGCTGGGCTGGTTACTGCGCCCGGTGGCCGCGCTGGTGGATCGTTACGCCGTCCTCAAGTGGAAGAATGCTCTGGCGCCGGAGGTCCTTTCTGCCGGAGAGCGGCGTCTTCTGCACATCCTGGATAGACTGCGGCCGTGGCGAAAGAATCGCTGATGGATGAGTTGACCCTGGAGTGCATGGACAGTGTCAGCGTGGTGGTGCCGGCTTATAACGAGCGCCCTAATCTGGCGACCCTGCACAGGGAGATCGACCGGGTCATGGCGGCAACCGGCCTCCCCTGGGAGTTGATCCTGGTGGATGATGCCAGTGACGACGGCAGCGCTTCTGTCCTAGTTGATCTGGCCGCTGCCGATCCCCATGTGCGAGTGGTCACCCTGGCGGTCCGCACTGGCCAGAGCGGCGCGCTTCTGGCCGGGTTCGCTGCCGCCCGGGGAGATATCGTGGTGACTCTGGATGCCGATCTTCAAAATGATCCCGCCGACATCCCGCGCCTGCTGGCGGCCCTGCCGGGCCACGGCGCCGCCGTGGGCTGGCGGCGGAATCGCCGTGACACCTGGGTGCGGCGCATGTCCAGCCGCATCGCCAATGGTGTGCGCAACGCCGTGACGCGGGAGACGGTGACCGACACAGGCTGCAGTCTCAAGGCCATGCGCCGCCATCTGTTGCGCCACCTGCCTCACAGTCGCGGCGTCCATCGTTTTCTGCCTACCCTCATCAGACTGGAAGGTGCCACCGTCGTGGAGTTACCGGTGGGCCACCGGCAGCGCCATGCCGGCACCTCCAAGTACGGGATCGGCAACCGGTTGCTGGTCGGTCTGGGAGACCTGTTGATGATCCGCTGGTTGCAGAAACGCCGCGTTCATGTGAAGGTGGCCCGCGAAACAGGACAGGGCCTGCCGGCAAGCGCCCGGCGGCCCGGGGAGCAGATACCGTGAGCCTCGCGACTTTCTGGTTGATTCTCGGTTTCAGCGGGCAGGGACTGTTCGCCAGTCGTTTCCTGATCCAGTGGATTTCATCTGAACGCCGGCGCGAAAGCCACATCCCCAAGGCGTTCTGGTACATCAGCATTGCCGGCGGGTTGATCTCTTTGTCGTACGCCATCCACCTGGGCGACCCTCCGTTCATCTTCGGGCAGTCGGCGGGAGTCCTGGTCTATACCCGCAACCTGATGCTGCTCAGGCGCAAGTCTGTGGTCACGGCCCCCAGCGGTGGCAACTGAGGCAGGCCTGGCTGATGGGATGGTTCTCCGGGCGCGGCGTCCGGCCGGCGGGTCCATGGCAGACCAGACAACCTTCAGGCAGGCGCGCGGCGACGTGATCCCGGTCGCGGGGAATCACCGGCGCCGGGTTGTAGGTGAACAGAAAGACCGCCACCACCAGCGCGCCCACGGCGAGGATCAGCAGGGGAAGGCGGCGGCGGCCCGCACTCATGATTTCATCCCGGGGTTCACTTTCATGGTGAGTTGTCCGTCGGCCACGCATTTCGCCTTGCCGCGAGATGCGTCGGCAAGTGCCGCGGAGAGACGCGCAGCCTGAGCGGTGGTCACAGCCAGGCGCAACTCGGCGCGGGCACCATGGTTCTCCGCCAGGATGCGCCCGTCAAGGCGGGCCACGGCCCTCCTCACTTCGCTGGATGTGTCATGGGGAAAGGTGACCCGGAAGATCATGAGTTGCTGTCGTGTTTCGAGGCCGGCGGCGGCCAGGGCGGTGGCGGTGGCGTCGCGATAGGCGCGGGCCAGCGGCCCCACGCCCAGCTTGGTGCCACCGAACCAGCGCACCACCACGCAACTGACGCCTTCCACGCCGGTGGACTGCAGGGCCCGAAGGATGGGTGCGCCGGCCGTACCCGACGGCTCTCCGGCGTCGCTTGCCCGCTCCACCACCTCGCCGCCTGCCCACAGGCGCCAGCCCCAGCAATGGTGAGTGGCGCGGGGGAATTCCGCACGCAGACGGCCCAGATGCCGGGTGGCGGCCTCCTCGTCGGCCACCGGTTCAATATCAGCCAGAAAACGCGAGTTGCGCACTCTGGTCTCGGCCCGTGCCCGGCTGGCGGGGGAGAGCCAGGTGCGATCGGCGCCGGCATGGGTGCCGGGCCGGATGATCATGAGGCCGCTTCCGACATGGCCTGGGAATCCTAGCAACTGCGGGTGCAGAATCGATGCAGCACCCCCTGCGCGAAGAACTCGTCGCCCGCGATGGTTGGGGGTACAATTAAAGGATGACAAGGGGGGGACCAGCGCCCTGGAGGAGGGGTAGCCCGTGTTCCTGAGCTGGAATGCAGTCGGGAGTCGGCAATGGGGACTGGCAGTGGGAGCCGGTCTGGCGGCCCTGGGCCTCATGGCCGGCGGGGCGAGCATCCCGGCCAGGCCGGCGGTGAACGAGCCCGAACCGTTGGTGTCACCCGCCCGCACGGCCGGCATCCCCGAAGGCGTGGTGGCCGACACCCTTTGCGGCACCCGGCCAGGCCGCGAGGAAGAAGTCCTGGAAACTTTTCGTCGTCGCGCCCTGGCCCGTGGGGAAATGCTGGTGGAGGACGAGACCGGGTCCCGGGCGCTGACCGCGGTGCTCAGCGGCGACCGCCTGGCCCAGATCCTGGGAAGCGACGGTAACATCGAGGATGGGTCAGTCATCGACGTGGGTGATGTGGCCGTTCTGATAGATGACGGCCAGGGTATTTTCGGCTCGTTCAGGGCGGGGTTCAGCGTGGACATCGTGCGGCTGGCGCGCCAGTACTACGCCGCGTTCCCCGATGACGTGGACACGCTGTCCTTGCTGCCGAATTTCGATCACAAGTCGGGCACGTTTCAGTTGCTGGTTCGCAACGACGTGACCGGGATCAACCGGCCCATCATTGATGACAGCCCCTTTTACGGGAGTTCCGGACGCCTGCAGAGCTTGCTGGTCTTCAGCAATTTCCTGCGCAAGCCCATCAACCCGGGCGAGCGCATTCCCGGCGACAACAATACCTTTCTCTCTCTCATGGCCCATGAGTTTGCTCATCGCTTCGGCGCCTTCGTGCGCTTCGACGCCGACCCCGGTCCTGATGTGCAGAAGTCCAATCGCTTGCTGGGCCGCGCCCTGGCGCACTGGTGCTTCTATCATGACACCCGTGCCGCGTTTCTCGTGGGCACCAGCCAGGGCAGCAACATGTCGGCGCTGGAAGGCAACCGCTGGCGGCGTGACGTGCTCACCGGCCTGTGGAGCACGGCGGGAGTCACCGACGGCTACAGCCCGCTGGACCTCTACCTCATGGGTCTCATGGCGCCCGCAGAAGTCCAGCCGTTCACCATCTTGACCGGCGAGGGTGGCGTGGAGGATCTTCCCACCACGTCGTCGGGAGATCCCACCGGCACCAGCTGTTCCGCGTCACCCCTCTCGGTGCCGCCCCAGGCGGCCGCGACGGTCGCCGCCCTCACCCGGGAGGTGACCTTGGACGATGTCATCGCCGTGGAGGGCCCGCGGGTGCCCGATCATCTCTCTTCCCAGAAGGCGTTTCGCCAGGCCCTGGTTCTGGTGGCGCGCCAGGGGCGATTCCCCACTCCCGCTGCCATCGCCCAGCTGAATCGCCTGCGCCAGGAGTGGGAGCCTTACTATGCCGCCGCCAGCGGCGGCCGCGGATCGGTAGACACCTGGCGACCCACTCGTCCCGGTCCGGCGGTGACCTTCGCCATCGTGCGCATCCCCGACGATGTGCAGGCCGGTCGCCCGGTGCCCCTGGGAATCCTGGCCCTCGATGCCGACGGCCGGGCGGCAACCGGTTTCACCGGTGCGGTGCGCCTGACCTCGGCCACCGACCCGGGCGCCACTCTGCCCGGAGATATCATCTTTCAGGAGAGTGATACCGGGTACCTGTTGATGAACGAGCCGCTCCTTTTTTCGACCGGCGGCGAGCACTCCCTCACCGTCAGCGCCATGGCCGACGGCAATATCACCGGCACACGATCGGGCCTCATGGTGGAGGGGCCGGTGGACGTTCACTGCATCTACGA
>JAPUKF010000265.1 GCA_027295805.1 Acidobacteriota bacterium
CAGCGCCAGCACCATCAGGACCAGAGCCAGAGTCCCACGGAGCAGGCCTTCTCCCGCCCACCACCTGGGGGAAGCGGCCAGGCGGCGGCGCCAGCGTTCTTCCACCGCCGCCACAGCATCAGCTACCAGGAGATAGAAGAACGGCAGGACCGGGATCAGAAAGCGATAGGCCGGGAAAACGTCCCCGCCCACAGCCGCCACATAGAGGGCAAATCCGGCTGTCATGGTGAACGCGTATGAGCGCGTGTGATCCAGGCGCCGGCGCTTGAGCAGGGTCAGAGGGATGAGCAACAGGGGAAGACCCGTGCCGTAGCGGCCGAATTTCCACAGGTAGCCCAGTCCCCTGGGAAGCGAGGCCAGCGGACCACCGACCTTGGCGTGAAACGTATTGGGAAGAAGATCACCGTAGTACCAGGTTGTCCAGGCACCATACCCGCCCAGCACAACCAGGAAAAGAGCCAGGCCCGGCGCGTCGTCCCGGCTCAGCGGGGCTCGTCCCTCCCGCAGGCGCACCAGAATGAGATGCCCCATGGTCAGGGCAAAGGCGAGAATTCCTTCAGGACGGGTGAGTGCCGCCAGGGCGAAGAGGAGCGCCACCGGCATGGACAGGGCCTCCAGCGGTGCCCGGCGCAGGTACAAGAGACCGGCTGACAGGATCAGCAGGGTGAACAGACCTGTCTCCAGGCCGCGCAGGGACCAGACGACCAGTCCCAGATTGGACGCCAGGAGTACGGGCGCCACCCCTGCCGAGATCCGCAAACCGGGAGCCAGTCTGCGGGAGGACCAGAGGGCCGTGAGAACCAGCACGGCTGCCCCGGCGAGCCCACCCAGAGCACACAGCGTCGGCACGGCAGGCAGGCCCAGGGACAGAACCGCCGCCATGATCATCACCCAGAGAAAATTCGTGTAACCCTGAACGAACTCGCCGGGGTTATAGACGAGGCCAGCGCCGCGGACAAGGTTGCGGGCGTAACGCAGGGAAATATAGGCGTCATCGATAGCCTCCACCCCATGCATGAGAAACCAGACAGCCATGCACAGATAGAGTCCCAGGCAGGGAAGGATGAGCCAGAGCAAGCTGTCACGCGGGCGGGTCATATTCCCGGTAGGGTACACCGGTGCCGCCTGCTGCCGCATAGGTCGATGTTAGAATGATCTCATGCGCGACCGGGACCGCCCCTGCAGCATTCTGAATTTCGCCTGCACTGTTCGGCGCCAGGATCCCCATGGGACGCGAGCCTGATGGCCGTGATTCCCGCCCCCGCCCGGCGGGCCGCCCTTGAATCGCTAGTGCGCCGGAAAGCCAGGGCACAGCAGATCATAGAAGCCCTCAGAGAGAACTACCCTGAAGCGGACTGTGCCCTGACCTACCACAATGCCTGGCAACTTCTTGTGGCCACCATTCTCTCGGCTCAGTGCACCGACGAGCGGGTCAACAAGGTGACCCCCGGCCTGTTTCGCCGCTTCCGGTCCATCAAGGCGTTTGTCCAGGCCGACCTGAAGGAGATCCAGGAGGCGATCCGATCTACCGGGTTTTTTCGCAACAAGGCCCGTTCCATCCAGGGCGCAGCCCGCGCCATCAGCGCTCACCACAACGGCCAGGTGCCGCGAGAGATGGCCGACCTTACTTCCCTGCCCGGGGTGGGGCGCAAGACGGCCCATGTCGTCCGCGGCACGTTTTTCGGCCTGCCGGCCATCACCGTGGACACCCACGTGGGCCGGCTGTCACGACGTCTCGGTCTCAGCCGCCATACGGACCCGGTGAAGGTCGAGGTGGATCTGGAGAAAGTCCTGTCGGAGGCGGATCGGACTTACACCAGCCATGCTCTCATCTGGCATGGGCGCAGAATCTGCGGCGCACGCCGGCCCGTGTGCGAAAGCTGCAACATGGCCTCGTTCTGCCCCTCTGCCGGCCTTTTCTGACCCCGCCGGCAGGACGGCCCTGGATGTCCTCCAAGCCTGGGAAGGTGCCCTGAAGAAAAAAGGCCGGCGGGTCTCCCCGCCGGCCCTGAAGATCTGAAGATCGTGGGGAGCTCAGACCCGCGCGTCTTCCCGCAGGCTGGGCAGTTTGGTAATAGCAACCTTGCGGTCCAGGGGCTTATGGCCGTTGCCATTTCCATTGCCATTATTATTGCTGAGGCTGTGGCCGTTGCCATTGCCCGCTTCCCCGCCTGAGGAAGCCGCCGCAGCACCGGTCGTCATGGCGGGCAGGGCCACCTCGTGGCCGCCGGCGTAAATGGGATGGCGGCCCTTGGTCTTGAACCACTCCACCGTACTGGCGGTCTTGAACATCTCTTCGACGATGTTGCGCCAGCCCACGCCCGTGTTGTAGGCACAGAAGCTGACTTCGCCCACCTGAGTGCCGTAGGGGATGATGCACATCTCGGTGCGCCGGAAGTCATAGTTGAACAGGTCCTGGAACCACATGCCCGCGACCATGATGATACGCCATTCGTAACGGGTCTCCTTGGCGACGCCCATCTTACGGCCCAGGTGACCATCGATGGCCGTGAAGAAGTCCTTGAATTTCAATCCCTTGGGGGCTTCGGACCAGCGGAAGTTGCGCATGAGCGCCAGCCCGAACTGGGTTGCGGTCATCTTCTTTCCCCTGCCCGAATCGTTGATGGCCCGAACATCCTGCAGGAGTTGATCGATGTTGAGGATCTTCGGGATAGGAACCCATTCGTGGGTTTTCTGATTGATCAGCAACATGGTGCCGATACCACAATTGGGGTGGCAGCCACATTTCATGGAGCCCCAATCGGCATCAGGACCCGACAGCAGATCCTTCAGGTCCGAAAACGGCCCGGAAGCCGAGAGGGGATAAAAATCACGCATGGGATCCAACTGCCCCAGCTGCTCTCCAAGGTCCTCGGCCAGGTGGGAAAGGGTATAGCGCTGCTTTGCCCGGGTTTTATCGTCCACAGCCTCATCCCGGCCGGTGAACGAGACTGGCTGGAACGCCACCGCATTCACCTTCTCGATGTTCTGGATCATGAACTTGACAATGGGGCCGACCTGATCGTTATTGACGGTATTGATGATGGTCGTCACCAGGCAGACATCCACGTCGGCCTGCGCCAGGTTGTCGATAGCCCGTTGTTTCACGTCATAGAGATTGCCCACACCCCGGTGGGAGTTGCTCTCGTTGTCAACGCCGTCGAACTGGAGATACGCCAGACGCAGGCCGGCCTGCTTGGCCTGCCTGGCAAATGCCAGATCCTGCGCGAAGCGAATGCCGTTGGTCGCCGCCTGCACTGAGTCGTAGCCGACTTTCCGGGCATAGGCCACGGCCTTGAGAAAATGAGGCGAAATAGTGGGCTCTCCACCGGAGAACTGAACCGACATCTGGCGCCTGGGCCGCACCTGGATGGAATCGTCCAGAATCTTCTGGATCTCCTCCCAGGTCAGCTCATGGACGTAACCGACCTGGTTGGCATCCATGAAGCATGGGTTGCACATCATGTTGCAGCGATTGGTCAGGTCCACCGTGAGGACCGCACCGCGGCCGAACGTGACCGTGGAGGTGCCGTGATCGTGAAAGTCGTCGGGAGCCATTTTGAAGTCCCGGCCGGGGAACAGATCTTCCATGCGCTTCAGGAAGTCTGCGTTCTTGGCCATGAGGTCCTCGTAACGCCCATGCTTTGGGCATTCCTTCACCATCCAGACCTGATTGTCGCGCTCAATGATCTGCGCCTTGATCTCCCCGGGATTCCCATCGATGAGAACCCGGTAATCCACCTCTCCTGAGAGGATCGACTCCCGGACCTCGATGATGCATCCGGGGCAGAGCGAATCGGTCTCGCGGGGGAAGCCCATGGTCGGTGCTGTCATGTCTTTGGTCTTCTGGAGTGGCGAGGGTGCCCACTTGGGCTTGAAAGTCCTCTCGGGAAAGAGACGATCACCAGCTCTTACACCCTTCCACGCCGCATTGGCCAGAGTGCTCAGGCCTCTACCCAGCGTCTTGGTCATGTAATTCATGTGTAGGAATCTCCTCTCATCCGGATGCTTGAGAATCGGCCGACAGCCGTCTCCCAAAGGGCACTGCTGGGCTGCCGAACCGATTGTAAACACAGAACTTGCACCACTTTCCACGGCATCAAGATCAAGCCCGCGGCCACTGCCGGTTCAAGTCCTTGCCACATTATCCAACTTGCCCTTCCACCGCAACAAAATCTCACACACCGGTGACACCGTGCAACAGGGTCTCACTTCAAACCCTTCCCGCTGCAGGCTCGCTCTCCCACAGGCGGCGGGCATTATCGTAGAGGATGGCGCGGAGCGCCTGGATCGAGAGGGGGAGAGCACGGAAGGCTTCAATATTTTTCTCCGGCTCGGGCACGCCGGGACCCGGCCAGTCGGTGCCGAACATCGCCTTGGAGGCCAGGCTCTCCAGGCGGGGGAACATCTCCAGGACACGGCGGGGGGGGATACCCGACAGTTCCAGATAGACGTTGGCATGCCGCCGGGCCAGAAAGAAACAGGCATCGCCCCAGAGAGGCCGGCCGCTATGGGCCAGGAGGATGGTGAGCTCGGGAAAATCCACCGCCACATCATCGATCCCCATGGGGTCCCCGAATATGCTGCGTGCCCCGGGAAAGACAGAGGTCCCGGTATGAATGGTCACCGGCACTCCCAACGCCTCGGCGCGACGGTAGATCTCCGCCAGGGCCGGGAACGGCCCTGGGCCGCCGTCCGGACTCCGGTAGGCATTGGGGGCGACCATCTGATGGGGAGGATGAATCTTCAAGGCGCGAATCCCGGAATCAACCAGGCGCTGGACATCCCCGGCCGGGTCGGTGGTGAAACGGGGATGCACCGAGCCGAAGGCCAGCAGCCGACCTGGATCTTCTCCACAGAACCGCACCGCGAAGCTGTTGCTGCTCTCATCCAGACCCATGAGATCCGGGCTGGTGTAGTTGATGATCCCAGCTCGCTCTATGCCGGCGTCGTCCAGTCGCCGGAGAAATGCCTGGGGGTCCCGGCTGAGGGCCTGCACCTGGTTAAAGTCGGAGCGGCCGGCCTTCAACCGCGCAAGCACCGCGGGTTTCATGGTCTCCCACGGCTGCATGTGGATATGAATGTCGATGACCGGCGAGCTCATCACTCGAGAGGCTCCGGCCCGTCCCCGGTCCAGCGGTAGAATCCCTCCCCCGTTTTCTTTCCCAGGCGCCCTTCCCGTACCATCCGCAGGAGGATTTCCGGCGGCGCAAAGCGAACCGGGTCCAGTTCACGGGCCAGCGTCCGGCTGATCCCCAGGCGAACGTCCAACCCCACCAGGTCACTGAGCTTCAGAGGACCCATGGGATGGTTGTAGCCCAGCTCCATGGCCCTGTCGATGTGCGCAGCACTGGCAACGCCTTCCTCCAGCATGCGCATGGCTTCCAGGCCGATGGCCAGCCCCAGACGCGAGGTGGCGAAACCAGGGACATCACGGACCACGATGGCGTCCTTGCCCAGGCGTGCCACCAGCTGGGTCGCCCGCTCCACCGTCTCCGGCGAGGTTTCCCTCGCCACCACGATCTCCACGAGACGCATGATATGGGGGGGATTGAAGAAGTGCAGACCGATGAAACGGGACGGATCGGGCAGCGCCGATGCAAGCCCGGAAAGGGGCAGCGACGATGTGTTGGTCGCCAGAAGGGCATGGGCGCCGGCATGGCGCCCCATCTCGGACAGTACACGGAGCTTCAGATCCCGGTCCTCGGGCACTGCTTCCACGACCAGATCGGCGGTGGCCATGGCGGTTGCGGCATCCACACTCCCTGCCAGTCGCAGGAGAGTCTCGCGGCACACGTCCTTGTCCACCTTTCCCCTCGCCACCCCTTTTTCAAGGTTTTTCCGGATGAGCGAAAGACCCTTGTCGATGAACTCCTGGCGCAGATCACAGAGCACCACGCGGCATCCGGACATGGCCACAATCTGGGCGATTCCATGCCCCATGGTGCCGGCGCCGATGATGACCGCCTGCTGAATTGCCCGCGTACCCATGCCTGCCTCCTCGCGGCTCCATCTTAGCAGCGCTCCCTGTCCCCGGAGAGCAGCTCGCGCTCCAATAGCAAGGGAAAACCGGGGGAAAGGCCAGTTGCGACTGCCGGTAGCGTGCCGCGAACCCAGGAGCATCCCCATGCGTAAGATCCCATGAAGCCACCGCACCGGCGTCCCTCCAGGAGGCTCATATGACTCCAGCTGCAACCCGCTACCTGCTCCTCGCCGCCCTGATCATGCTCTCCCCCGCCCTGGCCCGCGGCGGTGGCATGATCCACGGGACCGTTCAGACCACTGATGGCAAGACCCTGACGGGTAACTTGCGTTGGGACCGCAACGAGAATTTCTGGGATGACACCCTGGATGCGACCAAAGAGGAAAAACTCCTGGTCGAAGAAAAAGAAGAAGACAGTTCTTTTCGCTTTCTGGGCATGAAGCTGCCCTCCTGGGGCGGGGACGAAACCTGGATCATGCACCAGTTCAGCATCCCATTCGGCCATCTGCATGCCGTGGAGCCCATGCAGAAAGGCTGGGCACAGGTCGAGCTAAAGGGGGGGCAGACCTTCAAGGTTCGAGCCAACACCACGGACCTGGGGCGGTCCATGCGTGACCTGCTGGTGACGGTCCCGGGAAAGGAACCCGTGACTCTCCAGTGGTCCGACCTGCGCCGGGTGGAGTTCTCCCGCACCAGCGACGCAGCAGGAGACAAGGAGCGGCTCTATGGCACCGTGAAGACCCGCTCCGGAAATTTCACCGGCTTCGTGGTCTGGGACCGGGATGAGTCGCTCCTGGGCGATATCCTGGACGGTGAAAATCAGGGTCAGGATCATGACATCCCATTCCGACGGATCCGGTACATCCAGCGTTCCGGGCACAGCGCCAGTACCATCGGGACCGAGGATGGCAAGGAGATCGTCCTTTCAGGGACCAACGACGTCAACGACGATAACCGGGGAATCCTTGTAACTCTGGAGGGCACGGGGACGGTGGCCATCCCATGGGACGAATTCGACCGCTTCGAAAGGAGCCCGGCTCCTGCCTCCCCCGCCTACGACTCATTCGACGGCGGCTATCGCCTCCACGGCACGGTCACGGCCGCCGACGGCAGCAGACATGCCGGCCCCATCACCTGGGACCGGGACGAGCAATTCAGCTGGGAGACTCTGAACGGCCGCGCCGGGGAACTGGCGTACGCCATCCCGTTTGCCAACATTGCCACGCTGGAGAACAGTAATCGTCACGGGGCTGTCGTCCACCTGCGCAACGGCCAGATCCTGGAACTGCGTGGGTCAAACGATGTGAACCAGGAGAACAAGGGGATTCTCATAGACAGTTCCGACCAGGAACCGGTGGAACTGACCTGGGATTCATTTCAGCAGGTGGAGTTCGACACTCCCTGACCCCGGTGCGTGCTCAACTGCGCAGGCGGCCGTACCAGGAACACAGCCGGGAAAGCTCTGTGGACAGTGGTGGCGCATGGCCATCCTCCTCGAGCCCACTGAGGGCCGCGTGTAACGCCAGATCCGCAAGGGTTGGAGCATCACCCAGAATATAGCCGCCAGCATCCAGCAATTGTTCCAGCCAGGCCAGGTGGACGGCCAGTTCAGTCTCATCCTCCGGATTGGTCCGGCTGCGAGCCACCAGCGGCACCAGAGTGTCGTCGGCGTAAGCTTCCAGGATCCAGGCCAGGGCCTGATGGCGGGAGTCTTCCGGCAGCAGTTCCCCACCGCTGGAATGGTCCACCAGGTGCCTGAGAATCGCGGTGGAGTCGGCAATGACGCGATCACCATCCACCAGAACCGGCACCTTCTCCTGACCTGAGATCTTCTTCACCTCCCTTCGCCTGCCCGGATCGATCTCCACGACCTGATACTCCAGGCCAAGCTGTTCCAGGGCCCGGCTCACCTTGCGGCAATAGGGACAGGCGGCAATCTGGTACAGGCGGAGGCTCATCCGAGAATCTCAACAGGCATGGCCAATCCTCTCACAAATGGGGGGCGCGGCGACAGGCGCGCTCGATGGCCGCGGCCGTACGCGGCAGGTCGCCGGTGAGCACCTCATGGCCGGTGGCCGTGACCAGGAGGTCGTCTTCGATGCGAATTCCCAGCCCCCGGTACGCCGCCGGCACGCCGGCCGCATCGGCCCGGATATAGAGCCCCGGCTCCACCGTCAGCACCATCCCGGACCCCAGACGGCGGGGCCGGCCATGCTTCATGCGACCGCCCACATCATGAACATCCAGACCCAGCCAGTGGCTTGTGCGATGCATGAAGAAGGGCAGATAAGTCTTGCCGGCGACCACGTCCCGGGGCGTGCCGGGCAGGATGCCCAGGTCAACCAGTCCTTGCGCCAGAACCGCAACGGCTGCCTGGTGCGGACGATCCATGGACACGCCGGCACGCACCTCAGCCATGGCAGCCTGCTGGGCGGCGAGCACGATGTCATAGAGCCGGCGCTGGGGAGGGCGGAAGCGTCCATCCACCGGAAACGTGCGCGTCACGTCGGATGCATAACAGTGGGACTCACAACCGGCATCTACCAGAACCAGGTCGCCGCGGCGCATCCGCCGCTGGTTTGCCACGTGATGGAGCACCACACCGTTGGGGCCGGATCCGACGATGGTCGGGTAGGCCGGTCCCTGGGCGCCGAGGGTGCGAAAGGTGCAATCGATACGCGCTTCCACCTGGTATTCGTACAGACCCGGCGCCGCCAGGGCCATGCCCTCCAGGTGAGCCCGGCAGGTGATGAATGCAGCGTGGCGCATGTGGGCCACCTCTTCCCGCTCTTTTTTCAGGCGCATCTCATGAACCAGGGGCCGCACATCAGAGAGGCTCCGCGGTGTGCGCTTGCCAGCGCGCCGGCGACGGGATAACAGGCGCCGCAACAGCCTGTCCAGGGCAGGGTCGCGCCCCGGCATGTGGTAGAGGGTCGCGGCCCTGGCCAGGACCTGTTCCACCACTTCCTCCAGAGCATCCAGCGGCCGGGCCACCGCGGCACCATAGATTGCCCGCGCCCCCTGAACGCCGGCCCTTGGCCCGGTCCAGGTCTCCTTCGCCGGATCCCGCGGGCGCACCACCAGCCAGAAATCACCGTGGCGGTGTCCGGGCGCCAGAACAGCCACCGCCCCGGGTTCGGAGAAACCGGTCAGGTAAAACAGATCACTATCGGGCCTGTACCTGTGCTCCACGTCGTTGGAATGAAAGGTCTCCGGCGCGGCCGAGAGCAAAGCGACATCCCGACTGCCCATGCGGCCCATGAGGCGCCGCCGGCGCAGGGCCAGGGCTTTCGCGGCGGGCAGCCTCTTCATTCGCATTGTCCCGCCTGCACCTCTCATGGTGAAGATGCCCCTGGATTGCGCCCGTTCAGATGCAGCCGGCAGAAGTCGGTCACCGCCGCGGCAAGTTGGGACAGGGCCCCGCTGAAGAAATGTCCTTCTCCCGGGAAGGTGAGCAGGCGAACCGAATCCGGAAGGCGCTGGACGAGGCGGCGGAGGGCCACGACACTGCCGAAGGGATCCTCCTCACCCTGGATGAGAAGGAGTGGTCGTGTCTCTGCCGCCAGAAAATCAAACGAGACCCGGGACAGGGGCAGCCCCATACCCACGAGAGCGGCAATATCTTCGTGAGAAGCGCCCACGCGCAGCCCAACGGCTGCACCGAAGGAAAAACCACCCACCAGCAAAGGCGAGACGGGGAAGCGTGCGCGCAAAAAGGCAAGGGCGGCGCGCAGATCTTCGCCCTCACCCCTGCCACCATCATGCTGCCCTGCCGACCTCCCCACCCCACGAAAGTTGAAGCGCAGGGTTGGCAGGCCGGCCGCCACGGCCCCTTTGGCGGCCCGGTAAACCACCTTGTTGTGCATGGCGCCACCGTGGAGAGGGTGCGGGTGGCAGAATACAGCAGCCGCCGGCGGTTCCCCGCCGGGGATATCCAGGATCCCCTCCAGGGCGCCGGCAGGTCCCGGGATCATCACCCCCTGGGTCGTGCGGGGCGGTGCCGACGCCTGACTGCCATGCCCGGGCTGGTCCTGCCCGGCAGATCCGCGGGCGGTCGAAGTCATGGGTACCTCTCCGGATCCTGCATGCACGCGCCTCCCGGCCGCGAGTCTACTGTCCACCGCCTGCAGGGATCCATGCGCGGGGAGAGAACCCGGCGACCTCCAGGGCCTTGCGCGTCGCCGCCGTGACCGGCGGCATGGGGTCGCACCCCGGATCCACACTGCGAACCGCGGCCCTGGCGACCCCGCTGCGGCCATGGGGCCGCAGGCGAGCGATGCGCACTTCCACTTTCACTCTGCGGTTCACCACCGTGTGCTGAAAGGACCCGAGGCGTTTCCCCAGCACCACGGATTGCCCCAGTTGCCGGCGGGCCGCCCGCGCCACCGAGCGCGGCTCCAGGGCCACACAATCCTTCTCCTGGCCGCTGAGACCCGGTAATTCCCAGAGACCGGGCATGAGGCTCTCCGCGCGCCGCTGCACCAGGTAAACGCGCCCACCGTCGTGACGCACCACCAGCACGACGCCTCGACGCTGCTGAGGCGACTGCCGGCGCAGGGCCTCGGGATACTTTTCCGGCAGTCCCTCCCGCCGGGCGGAACAGGAGCGGGCGACGGGACAAGCACCGCATGCCGGCTTGGTGGGCGTGCAGATGGTCGCCCCCAGTTCCATGACGGCCTGGTTGAGATCCCCAGGCCGCCGCCCTTCCACCAGGGTGCGCGCGGCCTGTTCCAGCAGCCGCCTCTCGCCGCTCCCGCGGCCTGATCGGGCCGCGAGGCGCGCCAGCACACGCACGACGTTGCCATCCAGGACCGGCTCCGGCAGGTTGAACGCGATACTGGCCACCGCTCCAGCCGTGTAGGGCCCGATCCCCGGCAACTCTCTCAGGGCCGCAACCGTCCCGGGAAGATGCCCGCCGTACCGGTGCACAATCTGGCGGCATGCTTCCCGCAGTGACCTGGCCCGGCGGTAATAGCCGAGGCCCGCCCAGACGGTCAGCACCTCCTCCTCGGATGCCCGCGCCAGGGATCTCAGGTCCGGGAATCGGGCCAGAAACCTCTCATAGTAGGGAACCACAGCCGCCACCGTGGTCTGCTGCAACATGACCTCCGACACCAGGATCGCGTAGGGATCCCTGCTCCCACGCCATGGCAGGTCGCGGCGGTGGCGGTCATAGAATGCCAGCAGGCGGCGCCGGATGACGTCGGCCTGTCGGCGTCTCAGAGGAAGCAGCATGGGTTGCGCCTGTCGATCTCCGCGCCCGGGCAGATGGAGCGGGAAGCGATCTTAGCGCGGCGGGAGGCGCAAAAAAAAGGAGGGGAGGCTACCCCACGAAGCCTCCCCCAGAGAGCGCAACGATTTGCTCCGCTCTTTCCTCTTCGCCCCGCCATACAGGCGGGACTCCCCTACTCAAAGCAAGCCCCGTGCCTGCTTCCGCCAGATCAGGCTCCAGGTTGTAAAGCATTTATTTTCTGTTACTTAAGAGATTCCCGCCGCCACTCATCAGATCCCCGCCGCGGCGATCTATTCAGAAATGTAAGAGAACCTTACAGTTTGCTCCCTCGCGGGTGGTTGTAGATCCGTGGCCGGGGGGCGGGGTGCTCACCCTCCGGGAGCGATTATTCGCTATCCTGCCTCCTGTCAGCCGCGGAGAGATATGCCTCATGGACAAGAAAAACAGCTTGAGCATCACGGATAATCGCACCGGGCGCACCTACGAGGTCCCCATCGAAAACGAGACTATCCGCGCCATGGATCTCCGGCAGATCCGCGTCCACGACTCTGATTTCGGCATGATGCTCTATGACCCGGCCTTCACCAACACGGCCAACTGCAAGAGCCGCATCACTTATATCGACGGAGAGCGGGGTATTCTGGAATACCGCGGCTATCCCATCGAGGATCTGGCGGAAAATTCGACTTATCTCGAAACGGCCTACCTGATCCTCAACGGCGAACTGCCTGCCCGGCAAGAACTTGATGAGTGGACCTACCAGGTCACTCACCACACCCTCCTGCATGAAAATATCAAGAAGTTCATTGACGGCTTTCGGCATGATGCCCATCCCATGGGCATCCTCATCTCAGCCACGGCCGCACTCTCCACTTATTACCCCCAGGCCAAGAGCGTCCAGGACACCGAATCGAGACAGCTGCAAACCTATCGCCTCATCGGCAAGGTGATCACTCTGGCCGCCTTTGCCTATCGCCATAGCCGCGGCCTGCCCTACGTCTATCCGTCCAACGAACTGAGCTACACCGGCAATTTTCTGAGCATGCTCTTCCGCATGACGGAGTCTCCCTACAAGCCCAATCCTGTCCTGGAGCGTGCTCTGGACGTCCTCTTCATCCTGCATGCCGACCACGAGCAGAACTGCTCGACCAATGCCATGCGCAGCGTCGGATCAAGCCAGGCCGACCCATACGTGAGCATCGCGGCGGCGGCAGCGGCCCTGTACGGCCCACTCCACGGCGGCGCCAATGAGGCGGTTCTGCGCATGCTGTCCAGCATCGGCCACGTGGAGAGAG
>JAPUKF010000266.1 GCA_027295805.1 Acidobacteriota bacterium
CGCTCGGGGTGTTCTTCGAAGCGGCTGTTGACGGTGAAATCCGGAAGATACTCCGTGATGGGAGCATCGAGTTCCACCAGACCATCCCTCGCCGCCACGAGCAGGGCGGTGGCGGTGAAACTCTTGGATGTCGACTGCAGACTGAAGATCGTATCCTCATCCACCGGGACCTGGTGCCCGTCATCAAGGTAGCCAAATCCCTCGATCCAGAGCGGCCCCTCCCGGTCCACAAGAGCGAGGGAAAGAGCCGGCAGATTGTCGGAGGCCATGCGCCCCGGAATCCGGGACTGGAAGTTCGCGATGATCCCGGCGATCGCGGCCGTCCCTGTGGCTGCCGCTTCGGTCTGCACCCCAGGGGGGATATCCGGCCCGGCCCGCACGAAGTGCAGATCAGCGCCAGAAGTCCCAGGAGTAGCCATGGCGACCTATCTGCTCTCTGCATCCCCAACGTCCTCCGCCATGCGCAGTAACAGGGAATTGTCTCACAACCCTCGAACCTGGGAGGGCAAACTTGACGAATTCACATTAATCGTATTTAAACATGTGATTAACGGCATAATGATGATTTCCCGAACCGGTATTCACGCCATCCGTGCCCTGGCCTCCCTGGCAACCCTGTCCAAGGAGGCCCGCATGGGCACGGCCATCCTGGCCGGACTCATCAGCGCGCCCCCCAACTACCTGGGCAAGCTGCTGCAAAGTCTTGCCCGCCACGGACTGGTGGACTCCCGCAAGGGCCTCCACGGCGGCTTCCGCCTGGCCGACCGCTATGAAGTCGACGCCACGGCTACGGCACAGGCCAGTCACCTAGGTTGTGGCGGCGTCTCGTAAGGGCGTACCTGCCACCAGGTCATTCCCCTGATCCCGACCGGTCCTCGTTGGCGTATAGTGTGCGCAGCAGCGACGACGCGGGAGGTGATCATGTTCAAGTCCCTCAGGCCGGCTGTGATCCTCTGTCTGGTGATCCAGCCATTTGTCGTATCAGCCAGCACCCGTGACATCTATATTCCGCCCGAACTGGAACCCTGGAAAAACTGGGTCCTGGAGGGAAAGGAATATCTCGACTGTCCGTTTTTTTTCAACCAGACGACGGCGGAATCCAGTTCCGTCTGCGCCTGGCCGGGACGCCTGAACCTTGAGATCGATGGGGAGGGTGGTCGATTCGATCAAACCTGGATCGTCTATGCCGGCGAAAGCTGGCTGGCGCTTCCCGGCGATGGCACGCACTGGCCACAGCAGGTCCGCGTGGACGGCAGGGCCGGCACCATTGTGGCGCGAGATTCCGTCCCCAGCGTGCAACTGGGACCCGGTAGTTATCGCGTCACCGGTCGTTTCGAATGGTCGGACCGGCCGCGCACTCTGCGTATCCCGACAGAGACCGGACTTGTTGCACTGACGGTTGACGGTCGCCGTATCCATCGCCCTGAACGCAACGGAGCCGGGCTCTGGCTCGGCGAACGCAAAGAGGGAAAGAAGACCCAGGACGCCTTGTCGGTGCAGGTCTACCGGCTCGTGGAAGACGATGTGCCCATGCGCCTGACAACACGCGTGCAAATTGAAGTGTCCGGCAGCGTCCGCGAGGAACTCCTGGGCCCCGCGCTTCCTGACGGCTTCGTGCCGCTGGCCATGACCAGCGCCCTGCCGGCCCGCCTCGACCCTGACGGCAACCTGCGCTTGCAGGTCCGGCCCGGAAGCTGGCAAGTCAGCCTGGCGGCCCGGGCGCCAGGCCTGCTGGACGCCATTCCACTGGGCGAGGCAAGGACAAACTGGCCATCCACCGAAATCTGGAGTTATCAGTCCAATGATCGGCTCAGAATCACAGCCGTCGAGGGCCTGCCGTCCATCGATCCGAGCCAGGCCCTGGTCCCCGGGGAGTGGCAACAGTTGCCGGCCTACCGCATTCAGCCGGGCGAGGCGCTGGGCATCAACGAGCGCAGCCGTGGCATGGTCTCCGCGGAGAATCAGCTCGAACTCTCCAGGCAGCTCTGGATGGACTTCAACGGCGATGGCTTCGCCTTCAGCGATCAGGTCGGCGGCACCATGCGTTCCGGCTGGCGGTTGGACATGGCGGCGCCCTACGCGCTGCTCAGCGCCAAAGAAAGTGACGAGAACTTGCTGGTCACCGTTGGTGATGCTGAAGGCCTGACCGGCGTCGAGTTGCGCCGCACCCAGGTTTCCTTGCAAGCCCTGGGCCGGACCGAGACGCGGGGGGCAGTGCCCGTCACAGGCTGGCAAAACCGCTTCAACAAGATCAACACCCAACTGCACCTGCCGCCTGGCCACAAGTTGCTTGCGGCCTTAGGCGCCGACGAGGCGCCTGGGAGCTGGACCAGCCGCTGGAAGCTCCTGGATTTCTTCCTCTTGCTGATCATCACCATCGCTGCAGCGCGCTTGTTTGGACGGCCCATCGGCGCCCTCGCACTGGTCGCCGGAGTTCTGAGTTTTCACGAAATCGGCGCGCCGGTCTGGATCTGGCTGAATCTGCTTGCCGCGGTCGCACTGGTACGGGTCGCGCCTGAAAGCCGCTTTCTGCGTTTGCTCAAATCCTACCGCATGCTGAGCCTGGTGCTGCTGCTCGTTCTCCTGATCCCGTTCATCGCCGGACAGCTCCGAATCGCCATCTATCCCCAGTTGGAGGTGCAGGCTGGTGCACGCTATCCACCGTTTTCACAAGCGAGGAAAAAGGTGGCAACGCTCGGGTATGTCGATGCACCTGAAAGCGAAGCCGTGCGTGCCGAGGATGCCGCGCAGGAGAAGATTGCCGTCTCGGCCCCCATGCAGTCGCGACGTTCCAGTTATTCCCGTTATGCGCCCAACGCCATCGTCCAGGCGGGTCCGGGCATGCCATCCTGGGAATGGAACAGCTACCGGCTGAGATGGAACGGGCCCGTGGACTCTGACCGTACCTTGCGCCTGCTGATCCTGCCGCGCTGGCTCGTCTCGGGGTTGGGTGTCGTCATCGTTCTGCTGGTGCTCGGCGTGGCCGCCGTCTGCGCCGGGGACGTTTTCAAGTCGCGCTGGTCGTGGCCGAAGCAGGCCCGCTCAAAATCCGGGCAAGCAACTGCTGCCGCTCTTCTGACCCTCGGCATACTGCCGCTGGGTCTTGCCCCGGCCGTGGCCCAGGTCGAGACGCCGCCGTCACCGCAGTTGCTCGAGGAGTTGCAAAGGCGGTTGCTGGCACCACCCGACTGCGCGCCCCGATGTGCCGAGATGCTGTCCGCCGAGGTGTCCGTCACGACGGATCTTCTGACCATCAACATGACCACCAACGCCATGGACGATGTCGCCGTTCCTCTGCCCGGATCGCCCCAGGGCTGGCGGCCGGAGCGTATCGTCCTCGATGGTACTCCGGCCACGCAGGTTTATCGCGACCGGCAGCAGGTCCTCTGGGTTCGAATCACACCGGGACGCCACAGCATCAGCCT
>JAPUKF010000267.1 GCA_027295805.1 Acidobacteriota bacterium
GGGGGCCGGTCCGGGGGGGGTACATCGGAGCCATGCTCCTGGGCGGCGCCTACCTGGCCCTAGGCCAGTTCATTTCTGCCACCACCGAGAACCAGATCCTGGCGTTCATCATGGCACTGGTGATCTGCCTGGCTTTTTATGGTGTGGGGGCCGAAGCCTTTGCCGGGTTGTTCTCGGATACCACCGCTGCCGTCCTGCGCGGGCTGGGAACCGCCAGCCGTTTTCGCAGTATCGCCCGGGGCGTGATTGACCTGCGGGATCTCATCTACTACCTGTCCTTGACAGGATTCTTCCTGGCCGCCAGCGTGGGCGCTTTGCGCGCCCGCCGCTGGGCCTGAGAGAGGAGCGTTCCATGACGGAACAGATCGGCATTGCCGGCGGCCAGCCTCCCATCCTGCAAAGGAGCAAGTTGCGCTGGTCCCTGGCCCTTACCCTTCTGCTGGTGGCCCTGAACCTGGTCGCCTTCAACGCGCTGCTCGCCCAGCGCAGCGGCCTGCGCCTGGACCTGACCCGGGAAGGCCTCTACTCCATCACGCCGGCGACCAACCGCTTGCTGGCCTCCCTGGATGACGATGTTCTCATCCACGGCTACTTTTCCCAGCGAACCCATCCCAAGCTGGCGCCCCTGGTTCCTCAGATCGAGGACCTCCTCTCCGAGTACGCCGCCCTCTCCCATGGGCGCGTGAAATATGAGATGCTCGATCCCAACAGTGACGAGATGGCCGAACAGGTTGCCAACGATCGCTTCGGCGTGAACAGCACACCGTTCCGTCTGGCTTCCAAGTATGAAACCGGCATCGTGAATGCCTACTTCGCCCTCGTGATCCAGCGTGGCGACCAGTATGAGCGTTACGGCTTCGACGAGCTCATCGAAGTGGAGCGCCTCCCCGACGGCGACGCGGATGTCCACCTGCGCAACCTGGAATACGACTTGACCCGCGCCATCAAGAAAGTTGTCTACGGCTTCAACAGCACCGCCGATCTGTTTGCGCGGGTGGAGGAACCTGTGCGTCTCATCGCTATCATGACGCCCGATTCCCTGCCTGAGATTCTTTCCCAGGTTCCCGAGGCCATGCGCACCGCTGCCCAGGAGCTGGAGGAGAAGGGCGGCGACAAGTTTGATTACGAAGAGATCAACCCCTCCGATGAAGTCCTGCAGGCTGAAGTGGCCCGGATGTATGGTGCCGGCCCCATGAGCCTGGGCATCTTCAGCGAGGGCAGCTTCTATCTATATGGATTCCTGCAGGTGGGGGACCGCCTGCAACAGCTCAACCTTGTGGTCGAGGACATCACCTCCGGTGCTCTCAGGGAGGCCATGGAGAGCGCGCTGCGGCGCCAGGCTCCCGGTTTTCTCAAGACCGTTGGCATCGTGGCGCCCAGCATGGACCTGCCGCCTGAGATCATGGCCCAGTTGCAGATGCAGGGGCGCATGCCGCAGCAGCCGCCGCCGGAGTTTCAGCAGGTCAAGCAATACCTAGGGCGCGACTACCAGGTCGCGGATGTCAAGCTGGAGACGCCGGATGGCGTTCCCAGCGATGTGGATGTCCTGCTGGTGCTCAAACCGAAAGATCTGAGCGAGCGCGCCCTTTATAACCTGGACCAGTACCTGATGCGCGGGGGTCGGGTGATCTTGTGCGCGTCCCGCTTCGAGACGCAGTTTGCCGGCGGCCAGCTTCAGGTCCTGCCCATCAAGACCGGGCTGGAAGATTGGCTGGCCAGCTTCGGTATCGATCTGCAGGACACCCTGGTCCTGGATGATCGCAACCAGCCGTTGCCGATTCCTGAAGTCCGTCGCACCGTGCTTGGCAACATCCGCACCTGGACTCTCAAGCCGTACCCGTATCTGGTAGAAGTACGGGATGACGGCCTGGTGAACCCGCAGGTCACCGCCCGTCTCAACGCCGTGGGCATCTACTGGGGCAGCCCCCTGGTCGTCGATGAAGAAAAGACCACCGATTTCGAGGTGATGGAGATCCTCAAGTCGTCGCAGCGCTCATGGACCAGCAATAGCCTCATGGGAATCCGGGCGGCCGAGTACGAGGTTCCTCCCGAGGATGAGACGGAGCCCCATGTTCTCGCCCTGGCCCTGGGCGGCCGCTTCAAGAGTTATTTTGCCGAGAAAGGCGCACCGGCGGCTGACGTGCGGTTGCCTGCAGAGGGTGAGGAGGCCGTGCTGCCCCGGGCCGAGGTGCCCTTGAAGATGTCGACCGAGACCCGGCTGGTGGTGGTGGGGAACGCCGCTTTCGTCAGCGACCTGGTGGGAAGTCTTCTCTCCCAGGCAGGCGGTGGGTTCTTCGCCGAAAACCTGGCCTTCGTGGAGAACCTCATTGACTGGACGACTCTGGACAACGATCTGGTGAGCATTCGTGCCCGGGGGGCGGGCACACGCCGGCTGGAACGTCTTGACCGGGAAAATGAGATGGTCGTGGAAGGGGTGAATTACTTGCTCCCGACCCTGTTGCTGCTGGCCCTGGCCGGGTATCGCGTCTGGAAGCGCCGGCACACCATTCCCGTGGTGGCGGTGCCCGCCACCAGCGGTGCCGGCGCGCGTCGGTCGTGGGAGAGTTGAAGATGAATCGTAAGCAGACCGTTCTTGCCGTGTTCCTGGTCCTGCAGGTGGTGCTTCTGGTGATCCTGAAGGGGCCGTTCTCATCCGCTGCGGCCGCGGCCAGCACCGTGCAGCCGTTCTTGCCGGGGCTGGAAGGCCTTGTGGCAACCCGCGTGTCCATTGAAAGTGGCGACGGCGAAACGGTGTCCCTGAGCCGGCAGGACGATGCCT
>JAPUKF010000268.1 GCA_027295805.1 Acidobacteriota bacterium
CCGTAACGTGAGAGCCCTGCTCAGCCCAGCCAGGACGGCAGTCTCAGATGAGCGGCCCCCTGCGACGCCAGGTCGAGGAAAGGCTGAGGGAAAACGCCAATCAGCAGGATAAAGCCCATGGCCATCGCCACCGTCGCAGTCAGAACACTTGAAACAGGCGCCTGCTCTTCGCCCTCCGGCGCCGGGCGCATATACATGGCCACCACCACCCTCAGGTAGTAGTAGGCGGAGACCACGCTCATGACCACGCCGATGACCGCCAGCCAGGCCATATCGGCGCGGATGACGGCGCCGAACAGGTACCACTTCCCGATGAAGCCGGCAGTGGCCGGGATCCCGGCCAGGGAGAGGAGAAAAACCAGCATGGCCAACGCCAGCAGGGGTCGCCGGTGGGCCAAGCCGGCGAAATCCTCTACATTCTCGCCCGCAAGCGCGCGGCCCCGCAGAGCAGCCACCACGGCGAAAGCCCCCACATTGGTGAAGGTATAAACCAGGGCATAGATCAGGATAGAAGCCACTCCGAACCTGAAGAGGTCGTCCCCCCTGCCCGCCATGGCTCGCGCGCCGGACCCGGTCAACTGGGAACCCACCGCCACCAGGCCCATAAGGATGTAGCCCACATGCCCGATGGAGGAGTAAGCAAGCATTCTCTTGACATTGGTCTGCAGCAGGGCGGTCACGTTCCCCAGGATCATGGAAGCGGCTGCCAGGACCACCACCAGAGGCACCCAGACAGCGGCGACCTGGCTCCCCCACAAACCCACGGCGAAGATGCGCAGCATCGCGGCCAGAGCCGCCGCTTTGCCGGCCGTGGATATGAAGGCCGTGATGCCGGTGGGAGCACCTTCGTAGACATCGGGCGCCCATTGATGGAACGGCACGGCAGCCACCTTGAACCCGAACCCGGCGATGAGCAGGACGACACCCAGCGAGAACAGGCCACCTCCGGCCGTGCCGGCATCCAGCGCGCCCCGGATAGCCGGCAGGTAGGTCGAACCTGTCGCGCCATAGATGAGAGACATGCCGTAGAGCAGGATTCCCGTGCTGAAAGCGCCCAGCAGAAAGTACTTGAGAGCGGCCTCGGATGAACGGCGGCTGGTTCTGAGATAGCCGCAGAGGACATAGCTGGACAGAGTCATGAGCTCCAGGCCAAGCCAGATCACCAGCAGGTCGAGACCTGACGTCATGAACATCATGCCGGCGGTGGCGAACAGGATCAGCGCATAGTACTCGCCGGTCTGGGCATCATCCTGCGGCAACAAGTGCAGGGAGATTCCCATGGCCAGAATGGCCGAGATGAGAAACACCACGTCGAAGAAGAGGGCAAACCGGTCCAGGACGAAACTGCCGCCAAAAGCCGTGGGCGCCGCGCCAGGATCGCTCCGCACCCAGATGCCCACCACCAGGGCCAGAGTCGCCACGGCAAAAAGCAATGCCAGGGGTGCCGACACAGCACCACGCCGCCGCGCCCAGAGGTCCGGGATCAGGACAAGGATCGCACCGATGATCAGAGCAAGGCCGGGACCCAGGGTCAGCAAATCGGCCGGCTGGAAGACGGGGCCGGGCATGATCCCTCAGGGCCTCCCGCCGGACGTGAGAGACTCTGATGTCGGCGAGCCTTCGCTGTCCGTAATCTCAGGCAAGGCTGGCACCGTCTCCGCCTGGCGCAACAGGGCATCCCCTTCCCAGGTGAATTCGGCGGGCCGGCTGTTTTCCAGGGTCGCCGCGAGCTTTGCCGTGGCCGGCTCCAGCATGGCGAAGAAAGGCTTGGGATAGGGGCCAATCCAGAAGCAGAGAACCACCAGCGGCGTCAGGTAGACCCACTCGCGGATATTCAGATCTTTCAGATTCTCGTTCTCGGGGTTGTCCAGCTTGCCGAACATGGTGCGCTGGTAGAGCCACAGCATATAGGCCGCTCCCAGAACAATTCCCGTGGCGCCCAGAATGGCAAAAATGCGCCCCCCCAGGGCCGGCACAATCTGGAAGGCACCGGCCAGGATGGTGAATTCACCGATGAACCCGTTGAGGGCCGGCATGCCAATGGAGGAGAGAGTGAAGATCATGAACATGGCGGCAAAGACCGGCATGACTTTGGAGAGACCACCGAAATCGGACAGGAGGCGCGTGTGGCGTCGCTCATAAATGATGCCGACAATGAGGAAGAGTGCCCCGGTGGACAGCCCGTGATTCACCATCTGCAGGAGGCCGCCACTGAGCCCGACCTGGTTGAAGGCGAAGATTCCCAGCATCACGAAGCCCAGGTGACTCACCGAAGAATACGCGATGAGCTTCTTCCAGTCCTTCTGCGCCATGGCCACCAGGGCTCCGTAGATGATGCCGACGACGGAGACCCAGAGCAAGAACTCGGCGTAAACCCAGGCCGTGGCTGGCATGAGGGGCAGGCTGAAGCGCACGAATCCGTAAGTTCCCATCTTCAGGAGGACACCGGCCAGGATGACCGACCCCGCGGTGGGAGCCTCGGTGTGGGCATCAGGCAGCCAGGTATGGAACGGCACCATGGGGACCTTGATGGCGAAGCCGATGAAGAAAGTCAAAAAGACCCACCACGCGATTTCCGTCCAGGTGGAACTGGTGTCGGTGGCCAGAATCGAGGCCAGGATGCGCACATCGAATGTATTCTGCCCGACGTAAAAGTAGATGGCCAGGATACCCAGGAGCATCAGGACCGATCCGGCCAGGGTGTAAAGGAAGAACTTGATGGTGGCATACAGCCTGCGCGCTCCACCCCAGATGCCGATAAGGAAGTACATGGGGACCAGCATCACTTCCCAGAACACATAGAAGAGAAAGAAATCCAGACTGCAAAAAACACCCAGCATGCCGGTCTGCAGCAGCAAGAGGAAGATGTAGTATTCCTTGACCCGCTCGGTGATGGCGCTCCACGAACTGAGGACGGCAATGAGTCCCAGCAATGTTGTGAGAAGAATCAGAAGAGCCGAGATCCCGTCCACTCCGAAGATGTAGCGCGCCCCGATGGCCGGGATCCACTCCAGGTCTTCCACGAAATTGAAGGCACCCCAACCCGAGAACATACCCGCTGCATTTTCGGGCGTGGCGAAGAAGAGAGGCAGCGAGACCAGCAAATCCACGCCGGCCACCAGGGTGGCAAAATAGGTGATGGCCGTCTTCTGCGTCTTTGGAAACGCCATGATGATCAGCGCACCCACAAGCGGTATGAAGGTGATGGCTGAGAGTATTCCGGTGAAGTACATTTTGACTCCTTGCCCCTGTCCCTAGTTGCCGGCGAAAATCAACAGATAGAGACTCACCAGAACAAACAGGCCGAAGACCATGCCAGCGGCGTAGGTCTGCACCAGCCCCGTCTGGAAGCGTCGAAACAGATGGAACAACCCCCGCGTGATCCAGCCGGTGGCATTCACCAGCAGATCGACGACATAGAGATCGAAGAAATACGAGACGTGTGCACTGCCGACGGTCGCGTGGCGGGTCAGGTTCACCAGCCCATCCACGATCCAGCGATCGAACCAGTTCGACAGCCGGGTCATCAAGAAAAATCCGCCCACC
>JAPUKF010000269.1 GCA_027295805.1 Acidobacteriota bacterium
TGGAGTTCACCAGTGGTGAAGACGCCGAAAGTCTGGGCCTGACAGGTGAGGAAGAGTTTGACGTGGACGGACTGGCTGGCCGTTTAGTACCGGGGCAGACCATCACCGTGTCGGCCCGTGGAGCCCATGGTGCCACGAAAAAGTTCGAGATGACGGCCCGCCTGGACTCCGCCACCGAAGTCGAATATTACCGCCATGGCGGCATCCTTCATAAGGTGCTGCGGGACATGCTGGCGGACTGAAAACAGGGACATGGTGTGCGCTGGATTGTGCGTCCATCAATCCTGGGCGTCTGCGAGGCGGCGTCCCGGCCCCAGCAAGATGATCGCCAGGGCCGACAGGGCCATGAATCCGGAAAGAGTGAACATCCTGCCCGCGCCCAGGTGATCCTTGACCACGCCGGCCAGGAGGGTGCCTGCCATCATCCCGGCGCCGTACGTCCAGCCTGAGTAGAGGGCCTGGCCCGTGGCGCGGCTGCCGGCCGGCACCAGGCGCTGCATCACCTGCACGGCGGCCACATGAAAGCCGGCATAAGTGAAGGCGTGCATGGCTTGCCCCACAATGAGAGCAGCCGGTGCCACAGAAGAGGCATAGAGAAACCAGCGGAGGGTGGCCACGGTCACCGCCATGGCCATGAGTTTGCGGGTGCCCAGGACCGTGACCAGGCGCGCGGAAAGAAGCATGAGGATCACCTCGGCCAGAATGGCACCCGCCCAGGAGAGGCCGACCACCCCGGGGGAGTAGCCATTCTCTTCCAGGATGATGGAGAAAAAGCCGATGTAGGCCCCATGGCTGGCCTGCATCAGGAAGCCGGCCGCCAGCAAGAGGCCGACGGCGGGCAGGCGCAACAACCGGCCCATGGAGAGGGAAGATGCTCTGGGGACCCGTCCCTGGACCGGCACCAGGCTGGTGCAGGTGGCACTGAGGGCGAGCAGCACCAGCATGGTGGGGACCACTGCCGTGGGCGTGGCCGCGCCGGCCAAGGGACCGTACATCAGGGCGGTGAGGGCGAAGCCGACAGAGCCGGCCACCCGGATGCGCCCATAGTCGGCGCCGCTGGAAGCAACGTATTCCAGGGTCGTGGTCTCCACCAGGGGCAGGGCCGGGACAGACAAGGCGGCATAGATAGCCATGACCAGCAGGCAGCCGATAAAAGATGTCACTCCGAGAAAGCCGAAGAAAACGGCCATGGCTCCCCAGGTGGAAAAGATCATGATCCCGCGCCGGATGCCCCAGTGGTCGGCGGCCCGACCCCACACCCCCGGCAGGGCGGCCTTGGCCAGGGGTATGAGAGCGAGAAGTATGCCGATGCGCGTGGCGCTGAAATCCAGGGAGCGAAGGTAGAGACTGAAATAAGGGACAAACAGTCCCAGGACGGCGAAGTTCGTCAGGTAGAAGGTGGCGAGGACAAAACGGGGGTCTCGTCGCATGGGTTGTATACTAACCCCGGACTTGGGGGCATATCTGCTTCCCATTTCCGGAAGGCCGGCGGACTCTATCGGTCGATAATATCTTGGCACCTCCATCACCCCCCAACTTCAAGCCCCCGGACAGTCTTGTCCGTTTCGCCAAGCTGGTGGTCGGCCGTCCCCAGGTGCCCTTGGCGGAAGCCGCCCTCGAAATCGGTCGGGTGGAAGACCCGGATTTCGACGGTGACCTGGCCCGGGGACGCCTGGATGACCTGAAGGAGATGGTGCGTGCCGCCGACCCGGGCGAAAGCGCCGACCCGGTCCGGCGGCTGGAAAGTTTGCGGCATGTCCTGGTGGAGGAGGCCGGGTTCTCCGGTCATCCGAAAGAGGTGGGCCGGCCGGCTGCCTCCTGTCTGCACCTGGTTCTTCAGCGGCAGACGGGCCTGCCGATTCTGCTCTCCATCCTGTACATGGAAATGGCTCGAAGCATCGGGCTGGCCCTGAAAGGTGTCGGCCTTCCGGGCCGGTTCATCGTGCGCCTTGCCGATGTCTTGCCACCTGTCTTTGCCGATCCGTTCGACCAGGGGATCCTTCTGGATGAGGGCGGCTGCGCAGCCCTCCTGGATGAAATCAGCGGCGGTAATCTGCAGATGCAGCCGGAGTACATGCACCCCTGGTCCAATCGGAGAATTCTCTGGCGCCTGCTCAACAACCTGAAGGTCGCCTATGTTGAAGCCCAGGACCTTCGCCGTGCCCGCCAGGTGGTGGATCACCAGATCACTCTGCAACCGGCGGCACCGGAGCCGTGGCGGGATCGGGGTCTGCTGGCCTACCGCAGCCTGTTGTTCGGGCAGGCGGTGGGCGACCTGGAGACCTACCTGGAAATGGCTCCCAAGGCGAAGGACGGTCCGGCCATCCGCCTCCAGCTCAAGTCACTTCGGCGCCTGGTGGGCTGCATCAACTGAGTCAGAATCTCTCGCCCGGCTTCACCGTGAGGACTTGGCAGCGCGGGGATTCACCCTCCAGGGCGGCAGTGAGTTCATCAGGTGTGCCGGCCAGGATGGGAAAGGTGCCGTAGTGCATGGGAACCACGCTGCTCACTCCTAACAGCTTGCAGGCGCGTGCAGCACCCCTGGGCCCCATGGTGAAGTGGCCGCCGATGGGCAGGAAGGCCACGTCGGGCTCATAGAGTTCGCCGATGAGTTGCATGTCGGAGAAGACATCGGTATCACCGGCATGGTAGATGGTCAGGCCATTGCCGAAGTCCAGGACGTATCCTGCCGCTTCGCCGCCGTAGATGATCTGGTCGCCGTCGCTGATGCCGCAGGAATGGACGGCATGCACCATGGTGGC
>JAPUKF010000027.1 GCA_027295805.1 Acidobacteriota bacterium
CCTCCATCAAGGTCGACGCGCCAGACATGCCCGATAGAATCAGCCTCCGCGAAATGACTAAAAACCATGCCGCGGCCATCCGGGAGCACACTGGAAGAGAACGACGATCCGGCCAGCGATGTGATCTGGCTCCTGCCGGAGCCGTCAGGATTCATGGTCCAGAGATGAACATGCCTGTCCTTCTGTGCCGAAAAACTGATCATACCGCTCTCAAGCGCGCGCACGCTCATGATGAAGTCGGTGCTGGACCGGGAGGTGATCTGACGGGCCTCGCCGCCCTCCACCGGCACAGTCCAGAGGCTGGAAGCGCGAGAGGTCCGCAACGCCGCGATGGCAGCATTGCCGCCGGAAACACTGACGCTGCCATAACTATCCAGATCGTTGGTCACCTGGTAGCGATCCGCCATGGGGTAGGAGAAGACGAAGACCTGGCTGGATCCGCCGAAAATGGCCGGTGTGGTTGCCGCGAGCCCGCTTCCGTCCGAAAGCCAGGCAATGCTCCCAATGAACCTGCTTGTCGGTTCGGTGACGGGCTCTTCACTGCCATTCGCCGCGTCGAAGGCGACCAGCCGGGTGCTGAACCCATTCTCCGCGCTGGTGACCACCGCAACGATCCTCGACCCGTCAGGCGACCACGCCGGTTCGATTTGGGCAAGTGCATCGGGAAGCTGCGTTGTGACCAAGACGGTCTCCTGACCAGTCTCCATCTCCCTGATCACCAGCACGTCCTTTTCCGGCGGAACACCTCGGATGAACGCGAACCTGGTGCCGTCAGGCGAGAAGCTAACGGCAGTGTCGATGTCAAAGCCGCGCTTGCGCGGCGCGCCCCCCAGAGAAGGAACCTCAAAGAGGGCACTGTAGTTCGGCGTCTCCGGATCACGGCCAAGGTAGTAAAGGTAGTTGCCGTCGGGCGAGAAGCTGACTCCACGAATGGGAACGGGCTGCGACACCAGGATCTGCACATCACTGCCGGTGGCCACCTGTCTCACCCAGAGACTCCATGCGCCTGAGGGCCCTTTGATATAGGCCAGGTAGCGGCCGTCGGGCGAGAGCTTCGCATCGAGAACATCGCTGCCGCTCATCAAGCTGGTCATGCGCACCGACTGGAACGGCCGCGGCGCCGATTGTCCAGTCTCGGACTTGCCGAACATGGACCAGATGCCGAAGGAGATCCCGACCACACCGATGACGGCCGCAGCCACCATGCTAATAGTGGCCAGCGGGCTGCGACGCAGTGCCAGGGCCGGCACGGAGACGGCGCTTCCGGAAGTGGCCGACACCGACAGCGTGTCGAACTCATCGACAATCTCGCGCAGCTCGATGGCCAGATCCTTGATGGATTGCAGACGCTGGTCAGGGTTCTTGGCCATGCAGCGCCGGATCACCCGGCGCAACTCCGCCGGTACCGCAGGATTGAGTTCCTCCAGTGCGGGTGGCTTGTCGTGGACGATCTTGTGCATGGTGTCGATTTCGGTCTCGGCGTTGAAGGGACGGGTGCGCGTGGCGGCTTCATAAAGGATGCAGCCGAAGGAGAAGATGTCCGAGCGGTGATCGACACCCTTGCCCTTGACCTGCTCCGGGGACATGTAAGCGGCGGTGCCGACCACGGCGCCGCGCCCGGTCAGGTCTCCACCCTCGGTGGGGGCGGAGGTCATCTCATCGTCGGTAGGCGTGCGCTCGGTGAGCTTGGCCAGGCCGAAGTCGAGGACCTTGGCATAGCCATCGTCGGTGACCATCATATTGCCCGGCTTCAGATCCCGGTGCACAATACCAGCGTCGTGGGCCTTGGACAGTCCCTCTGCAGCCTGGGCCAGGTATCCGAGCAGCGCCTTGAGGGAGGACTTCTCCTGATGGATCAGGTCCTTGATGGTCTTGCCCTTGACCAACTCCATGGCAATGTAGTGCACCCGCTCGCCGGCCCCGGCTGTGTCCTCATGGGTGGCCTTCTCGTCCACCGTCCGGACCACGTCGTGACCGATCTCGTAGATGGTCACGATATGCGGGTGGCTCAGGGAGGAGGCCGACTTGGCCTCCAGGATGAAGCGCTTGATCCGGATCTCGCTCTGGGTGAACTCGACAGGGAGGACCTTGAGGGCCACATCTCTTTCGAGTTTCTCGTCGTGGGCAAGATAGACCTCACCCATGCCACCAGCCCCAAGGGGACCGACGATGCGGTAGTGAGCGATCCGATTCTCAGGCTGAAGTGTGTTTCCCATGTATCAGACCTCCGGGAAGGCGATTCCCAAGTGCACCGAAGGAAATGGTTCTCCAGGCTACCGCTCTTGGAATCTGGCCAGTCTAACCTTTTTCGTTGGAGGGCACCAGCAAGTCTGCATACTCTCCACGTATCCACCTGAAAAGGAGTTGAGGAAATGTTACTCTTGGCCCTTGCCGGCAGCGGCCGGCTACTTAAAGAGGATGCCATGTCCCTGCAGCCCGGGCAGAATCTCTCCCATTACCGCCTTGTCGAGCAGATCGGCGAGGGCGGCATGGGCGTGGTGTGGAAGGCCCTGGACACGACTCTCGATCGTGAGGTGGCCATCAAGGTGCTTCCCGATGCCTTCGCCCAGGACCCCGACCGCCTTGCTCGCTTCGAGCGTGAGGCCAAGCTCCTCGCCGCCCTCAACCATCCCCACATTGCCGCCATCCATGGATTGCATGAAGCGGGCGGCCAGCGCTTCCTGGCCATGGAGATGATCGAAGGCGAGGATCTATCCCAGCGTCTGTTGGCGGGCCCGTTGCCCACCGACGAGGCCCTTCGCTTTGCCCGCCAGATCGCCGAAGGACTGGAGGCGGCCCACGAGAGCGGCATCATCCACCGGGACCTGAAGCCGGCAAATATCAAGCTGACCGCCAGCGGGACCGTAAAGATCCTCGACTTCGGCCTGGCCAAGGCCCTGGAGGAGAACATAGGACCCGGCAATGCCACCCAGTCACCGACCCTCACCGCTGCCGCCACTCGGGACGGAGTGATCATGGGAACGGCGGCCTACATGAGTCCGGAGCAGGCGCGAGGGCAGGTCGTGGATCGCCGGGCTGACATCTGGGCTTTCGGCGTCGTGTTGTTCGAGATGCTGGGTGGTCGCCGGCTGTTCGACGCCGGAACCGTCTCCGACACTCTGGCATCGATTCTGATGAAGGATCCCGACTGGGACTCTCTGCCGGAGACGACTCCCCTCTCCGTGCGGCGGCTGCTGCGCCGCTGTCTGCAGAAGGATGCCCGGGAGCGCCTGCGGGACATGGGCGATGCCCGTATCCTCATCGGAGAGATACTGCACGGCACCGGTGAAGACGACGACCTTCCCGCTACTGCTGAACAACTGCCCCCTGTGCAACCCGCCTGGCGCCGTGGTTTGCCCTGGGGACTGGCCGCCGTGTTCCTGGTTGCGGCTCTGGTTGCCGGCGCGCGCATCCTCAGTACGGGGACTCCGGAAGCCCCAATTACCCGCTTCTCTCAGACGTTCCCGGCTGAACACCAACTAGCTCTCTTCGATCAGCCGGCGGTTTCCATCTCGCCGGACGGACGGATGCTGGCCTTCACCGTCGGGACGTTCGGCAGCTCGGAGATCTGGCTGCGGGATCTGGAGAGCATGGAGGCCCGCCGGCTGAACGGAACCGACGGAGCCAAGAGCCCCTGCTTCTCTCCGGACGGGAAGTGGCTCGCCTTCTTCGCCGATGGCGCCGTGAAGAAGATCGCCGTGGCGGGCGGAGGCGCCATCGCCCTGGCTGATGCCACCACCAATCCCAGGGGATTGTCCTGGGGCGACGATGACACCATCCTGTTCGCACCGGCCACCAGCACAGGCCTTTTCCGGGTGGCGGGAAGTGGTGGCCCCGTTGAGGAGATCATCCTTCCGGACGTCGAGAGAGAGGAAAGGACCTTCCGCTGGCCGGAGAGCTTGCCCGGCGGACGAGGTGTCTTGTTCTCCGTGGGGACCGTCAGCAGCCCGGAACACTATGACGATAGCCCCATCGAGGTGCTGGATCTGGCCTCCGGAGTACGAAAGGTCGTTGTCCCCGGTTCCAGCATGGCCCGCTATGTGAGCACCGGACATGTGGTCTACGCACGGGCCGGGTCGCTGTTTGCAGTTCCCTTCGACCTGGATCGACTTGAGGTGACCGGTCCGCCTGTTCCCGTTCTGGATGGCGTCCTGACCCTGCGCAATTCCGGTGCGGTGCAGTTCGACATTGCCGACAACGGCACCCTGATTTATGTGCCAGGTGATGAGCGCCAGACCCAGCGCAAGCTCGTCTGGGTGGACCGGGAAGGAAACATCGAAGACATTCAAGCTCCACCCAGGGCCTACATCCAGCCCAACCTGTCTCCCGATGGCAAGAAGCTTGCCGTGGTAGTGCTGGGCGACAAGACACAGGAT
>JAPUKF010000270.1 GCA_027295805.1 Acidobacteriota bacterium
GCCCTCTTTTTTGGGATCTATTCACTGATCACCACCGAGGGGTCCCTTCGTCTCATCGAAGCCAATCCGGCGCTGGAGGATATGATTCGCATCCAGAACCGGACCGAGAGCCTCATGATTCTGGCCGCGGTTCTCTTCTACGGCATCGGCGTTTACCTGGTGACTCTGCTGGAATCTCACCGGACCGCCGGCTTCATCCGTCGTATCGACGGCCGCCTCAAGGAGCTGTGCAGCGGCAAGTACGCGGGAGCCCTCACACCCCGGCGGGATGATCATTTCCACTATCTAGCCATGACCATCAATCGGCTGAGCGAGGGCCTGCAGGAGCGTGCCGAGGAGGACCTGGTTGCCCTGGATAGTCTTGGTGAGAACCTGGACGAAGTGATTCTCGGGCTTGGCACGGGGAGCGAGAGCCTGGCCGGCCAAAAGCTCGCTGAAGTCCGGCACCGCCTGGAAAGCATGCGTCGGCTGAAGGCCGGGCAGATGGAAAGCGCCACCAAGGCCGGCATCGCCGTGGCCCTGGTGAGCGATGACATCCCGGCTGAGAAGGCGGTGCCCGTGCCCCCGGACAGCCTCAGCGGCTGACCGGCGCGCGGAGTCCGAAAAGAGCGGTCCCCACGCGCACCAGGGTTGCCCCTTCCTCGATGGCGATCTCAAAATCCCGGCTCATCCCCATGGACAGGTCGAAATTCGCCGCCAGGAGTCCCCTTGCCTCCGCCTGCTCGGCGAGTTTTCGCAGGCGGCGAAAATAGGGACGCATCTCCTCCGTCTCATCTAGCCAGGGCGGCAACACCATGAGCCCGCGAGACTCCAGACCCGGCAGTCTGCCGGCCCCCTCGAGCAACTCAGGCAACTGGGCCGGCGCCACGCCACTCCGCCCCTCCTCCCCCGTCATCTCGACCTGGATCAGAATCTTGATGATGCGTTGGTTGGCAACGGCGGCCGTGGAGAGGTGACGGGCAAGGACGATGCTGTCCACAGTGTGGATCCAGGAGAACATCCCGGCGGCGGCACGCACCTTGTTGCGCTGCAGATGCCCCACCAGGTGCCATTGGATATCTTCGCCCGACAGGTCTCCCGCCTTGGCCACCGCTTCCTGGACCCGATTCTCTCCGAAGTGCCGCTGCCCGGCTCTACGGAGGTCCAGGACGCTGCCGGCGGGAAAGGTCTTGCACACTGCCACCAGACGCGTACTGCCCGGAGACCGTCCCGACCTGGCTTCGGCCGCGGCGATGCGGCGGCGGATCTCCGCCAGGCGCCGGGCGGGTGCATCGGGGTGCTGCGCGGTCTTGTTCCCTTGGGATTCCATGGCACCTATGCTGGCATCTCCGGGCCGTGGCCACAACCTGCCCGTTGACGCCCACCGAGAGCGCTATCATGGGCCGACCGGAGTACCCGAGGGAGGTCATGGCGACACTGCATCCGTTCCGAGGCTGGCGCTACGGTCCGTCGCACAAGGGGCGGCTTGAGCAGTTGATCTCACCACCCTATGACGTGATCTCCGAGTCCCGGCGCCGGGAGATGGCGGCGGCGGATCCCCATGGATTCGTGCACCTGATCCTGCCGGAGGAGGGCCGGGAGGGTGACCGGTACCGTCATGCGGCCGGCTTGCTGCGCGCCTGGCAGAACGAGGGCGTCCTGGTGGAAGATGAGCGGCCGGCCTTCACTCTGCACCGTCAGACCTACGACCATCCCGAAGGCGGACGGCGCACACGCTCGGGGCTCATCGGTCTTCTGCCGCTTCCCGCCGCCCATGACACCACCGTCCGGCCCCATGAGCACACCATGCACGGGCCCAGAGATGACCGCAGGCGCCTCATGGTTGCCACATCTTGCCAGCTCAGCCCCGTTTTTCTCCTCGCCGCAGATGAAGATGGTGCCATCGCCCGCCTCCTGAATCGTTCCTGGAGCGAATCGCTCTCGTTCAATGATACCGATGGGATACGCCATGAGGTGGAAATCATCGACGATGCGCAGATGAACCAGGAACTCCAGTCGGCGTTTGCGGGCACGACCCTGGTGATTGCCGATGGGCACCACAGGTATGAATCGGCCCGGGCCTGCCGGGATCAGCTTGCGGCCCGGCAGGGCGCCGATGATGCCATGGTTGCCAGGGCCGGGCTGGTCCTGGCGGAGGTCGTCTCCATGGCCAGCCCGGGCCTCTCGGTGCTGGCCTTCCATCGCACGGTGCGTGATCTTGCCGGATTCGACCTTCAAGGTTGGCGTGACCGTCTGGCTTCTCGTCACCGGCTGGAGCCCATGTCCGGGGTGGAGATCCCGGATCTGATGGAGCATCTTGCGACGGCCCCCCGGGGGAGTTTCGGTCTGGCCCTGGCAACGGAACCCCACCTCTACATTCTGACCATGGCAGAAGGAGAAGCATCGGACAGCCCTGTGGATCATCTGGACGTGGCCAGGCTTCATGGGACGATTCTTGCCGCAGAACTTGGCCTTGATGAAGAGGCGGTGGCGGCCGGGAAGGTCGGGTTCCACCGGGACGCGGTCGCGGCCCTGGCAGAAGTGCGCGCCGGCCGCAGCCAGGTGGCGTTCCTCCTGCGACCCACTCCCATGGAGGATCTCCTGAAGGTGACAGCCGCGGGTCTGCGCATGCCTCAGAAGTCCACCAACTTCTATCCCAAGGTTCCCGCCGGCCTGGTCCTGCACAACTTCGCAGCTTGAACCGGGATGCGGAGCGCGCCCCGCATCTCCCGGCACGGGTCTCGTTGCGCCCGTCACCACCCTTGGGTAAACTTATATCTGGCCTTCTATGGTACGGATGAACCTCAATGGAGATTTCATGTATCGTCACGTTCTGACAACTCTGTCCGTCTTGCTGGTCATGAGCAGCGCCGCACTGGCCGCCGACTCGGACAAGAAGACTCCCCCGGCCAGGATCGATCTGGTGGGTATGGACTATCCCGACTACGTCGAATCCATCGGCGCTCTTTCTCTTCCGGACATTGCCGCGGATGTGCTCACGGCAACCGACCCCCAGTATCTGCGCCTCTCGCTGGTGGACGTGGAAGACGTCCCCTACCTCGCGCCGGGGTTTGTCATCTACCAGACCCTGTCCACCGGCGCCGAGATCCCGGTGAACCTCAACTTCATCGTGGACGAGGATGAAAACGCCTGGTGCTTCAACCCGGAGATCCCTTATTGCACCGATTTCCTGCAGCTCAATAACTGGTTGCGAAAGGCCCGTATCAAGGTGAGCAACAAGAAGGAGGCCGGTTCCCTGGCGCGCTATGTCATTGCTCTGGGCATGTCCACCGCTCACCATCCTCGTGATTTCCTGTTCCTCCGGCTGTCCGGAAAATTCGGGGTGGAGCAATTTGAGTTTCTCAAGAATATCGAAGATATCTATGAGGAGGGGCTGGCCAGCTTCCGCAGCGAAGCGGATCAGGAGGAATACGATTCCATCATCCGGAGCTATGGGAAACGGGTCAACCCTCCGGCCACGGAACAACGCGGCAAGGCCTGGCACTTGCACGGATTCACTTACAAGATGATGAAGGATGGCGGCGATTTGCGGGAATGGGATATCGACGTGCATCCCAATGGGACGGTGGATGTCAAGATGACGACCCTGGAAAAAAGTATCGGCGAGGTGACATGGTCCTGGGCCCAGTAGACCCGGTGGGCGTGCTGCTCCCATGACTTCGCTGGGCACCACCCGCTCCCGACTGGCGGTCACGCTTGCCCTGGTGTTTCTGTCCACGGCCGGCTGCCGCATGTTCACCCGCCCCAATCCGCAGATGCCGCCTGAGCTGCGTCCCAGCCCAGGCCCGACCGCGTCCGCCATGCCGGCGGAGGACCGGACATCTTCGCCCGCGCCCGAAGCTGACACGACGCCGGCACCTGCCGCCGCCTCCCAGCAGTCGCAGGCGCCGGACCAGCCGTACCCGCAACCTGCGGCCGTGAGCCTCCCGGATGCACCCCGGCCCTCCGAGGGCAAGAGCGGCCGCCTTCTCATCGAACCCCTGGTGACGGCGCCCCAGGCCAGGGAACTGGCTCCCCTTCCGGATAATCCTGAATTCCGTAAGGCGCTGCGCACCTGGGATAAGGGGCCCATCCGCTACATCATTCTCAAGGAAGAACAGGATCTCTTTCGCGGCCTCAAGACCGATGAAGATCGACTCGCGTTCATCCAGGGGTTCTGGGAACGGCGCGACCGTTTACCCGAGACCATGGACAATGAATACCGGCTGGAGTTCTGGCGGCGCGTGTCCCAGGCCGAGAGGCGGTTCATCGATGCGCCCATGCCCGGCTGGAAGACCGATCGGGGCCGTGTCTGGATCATCATGGGTCCACCTGACACACGGGACGATTTTGCCAGCCGAGCCAAGGGACCCGGTGTGCTGCGCTGGATCTATCGCCAGCGCCCCAACTATTTTCTCGAGCCGAATTTCATCGTCGCCTTTCGGCGCACCACGTCGGGTATCTGGGAGCTTTCCAATCACCCCAAGGATTTCGACCCGGTGTTTCGTGATCTCAGATCATCTGTGCGGCCGGTGAACTCCACCATCGGGATCCAGTCCTTCCTCGCGCCCAACCTGGGGGGCACTATCGACGTCCCCTCCACCACGCTCCTCTCCCTCTACATGGATCTGGGACAGGCCATGGCGCCGCCTGAGCTTTACCGGGTGGGGGGAGGCGTTCCTTCCGTGGAGACCACCGAGATCTTCGGGACCATGGATTTGCGTACATCCTTCGAATTTCTCGGACCCACGTTCGCAGGGAAGGTGCGCACAGGCATTGTCCTGGGCATTCTCAAGGGATCCCTTGCTGCCGAGACGGACGCCGCGGAAGCCGACTCGGATCTGAGCCTTGACATGTCCATCTACCGCGGAACGGAGGAAGACCCCGGCGAGGTGATTCCGGTTCCGGGAAGCTTCGGCCCGAGCCGGGAAAATTACGTTGCCGGCTTGAATGATCGTCTCCTGTTTCGCACTGAAGTGGAGCTGGAGCCCGGCTCCTACCTGGCCGTCTACCGGGTCCTGGATCGCACCTCCGGACAATCGGCCCAGGCACGGGAAACATTCACCATCCCATCCCGGTTCGAGGAAGGGCTGCAGCTCTCCAGCATCGTTCTGGCGCGCCATCTGGCTCGCATCAACCCGGACACGGAACGACCCGACGCCTTCACCCTGGGCCGTTTTCGTGTCGTCCCGGAACTGGATGCCACCTACCACAATGGTGAGACATTCGCCTTCTTCTACCAGGTCCACGGAGCCGGCTTCGACCCGCGAGACGGGAAGCGAAGGCTCGACGTTGAGTACAGCTTTGCCGTCAGACAGGACAGCGGCTGGCTGGAGCTGAGTGAGTCCCTGATCTACCGCAATCTGACCAATCCCCAGGCATGGTCGGTCCCTCTGCAGGCATGGCCGCCTGCCAACTATCGGCTGCGGGTGCAGATCACGGATCAGGTGACCGGTGAGCGCACCGCCAACGACGCCTACTTCCGTGTCATCCCAGGCCGCTGAGCGGGCCGGGCGGCCACAACCGGCGCGCCAGGCTGCCCTCCTCTTTTTCGCTTTCTCAGGGCTTACGGCTCTCCTGCAGGAGGTCGGCTGGTCGGATCTCCTGGCCCGTGCCCTGGGCCACGGCACGGCCTCCGTCAGTGTCGTGGCCGCGTCCTTCCTGGCCGGGCTGGCGCTGGGTGCCGCCTGGGGAGGCCCGCTGGCAGCGCGCTCGCGCCATCCGCTGGCTCTATACGGGATGCTGGAGACGGGTATCGGCCTGACCGCCGCCTTCATGACCCTCCTCCTTCCCTATCTCCCCGGCGTGACAGCGCTCCTCTTCGGACCTGCTCTTGCCCGGAGCGCATCCATCTGGCCACTGGCCATGGTGGCCGGCGTCATCTTCATCCCGGTCACCTTCCTCATGGGCGCCACCCTGCCGGTGCTCTCCAGGAGCCTGGCCGTCGGTCCTGGCGATGCCGGCCTTGCGGCCGGGCGCCTCAACGGCGTCAATGCCATGGGCGGTTCCCTGGGGGCCGTCCTGGCCCTGGCTGTGTTGCCCCTCTGGGGAACCCGGACCAGTCTTCTGGTTGCTGCGGGAGTGCAGATCGCCGTGGGCCTGACGGCCATGGCACTGGCAACGACCGTGTCACCACCGGGAGCTGAACCCAGGCACACACGTCTCACGACGGCGCGGGCCGGTCTGGCACGGGCAGAAGCTGTCCCTTTTCTCCTCCTCCTGCTTGCCGGCACGGCGTCGCTGGCCGCTCAGGTAGCCTGGACCCGCGCCTTCTCCTGGATGCTGGGCTCATCGGTCTACACCTTCGGACTGGTGCTGGCGACCATGGTGGCGGGCCTCGGCGCCGGCAGCTGGTACGGTGCCCGTCTCAGTGCCGGCAGCGACGCGCCCCGGCGTCTTTTTGCCCGGCTGGAAGGCCTTCTGGGCCTGGCCATGTTACTGAGCATCACGATCCTGGCCGGCCACGCTCCCCGGATCGCCCGCCTGGCCACCGCTCTGCAGGACCGGCCCATGCTGTTTCAGGCTGCCGGCCTGGGTGTCGTCGTGGCAACGATTCTTCTGCCCGCCGTGCTCATGGGAGCGGCCTTTCCCGTGGCCTGCCGACTGGGTGCAAGGCAGGCGGGCGTCGGCCGCGGCGTCGGGCGTACCATGGCCTGGTTGACCGCCGGCAATGTCCTGGGAGCGGTCCTGGCCGGCATGCTCCTGCCTGGCTTGCTGGGGACCCGCGGCGTCCTCGTGCTGGCGGCCCTGGTTTTTGGTGCCGTGGCCTGGGTCATGTCGCCGGCCCCTGCGCTGCGCAGGCTGTCCGCCGCCGGCCTGGGCCTGCTTCTGGCCTGGGCCACTCCCGCCTGGGACCCGGCCCTGATGGCCGCCAATCCGGTCGCTCTGGGATCGACCTACGTGGCTGCGGCCCGAAGCAGCGGCACATCTCTGGACGAGGTCATGCATGCCCGGGGAGAATTTCTCTTCGCCGAGGAAGGCAACGACGCCTTGGTGACGGTGCGGCGGCTTCCCGGCGGCCACGCCAGTCTGCAAATCAATGGACGCACGGAGGCCTCCACGGGCAACGATCTCCCTGCCCAGATCCTGGCCGCGCAGGTGCCCCTGCTGCATGCCGAATCCCCGCGGCGGGTGCTTGTGATCGGCCTTGCCAGCGGCGTCACCGCCGGCTCCGTCCTGACCCGCGACCCGGAGGAAGTCGTGGTGGCAGAAATCTCGGCCGGTGTGCTCAGGGCGGTGACATCCGGCGCGTTTGATCTTGTCTCGGGACGCCCATGGGACGACCCCAGGGTGAAAGTCGTCATTGCCGATGCCCGCACCCTGCTTCTCCACGACACGCGCACTTATGATCTGATCGCCAGTCAGCCTTCACATCCCTGGGTAGCGGGCATTGCAAGCCTCTACACCCTCGAATTCTATGACCTCGTCCGGCGGCGTCTTGCACCCGGAGGCATTTTCGGCCAGTGGGTCCAGGGTTACGGGATGCGCCTGGAAGATTTTCGCCAGGTGTTGCGCACTTTCATCGAGGTCTTTCCCCACGCGGCCCTCTACGAAGAAGCCGTGGGCGGTGGCGACTATTTCCTTGTGGGGGCGCGGGATCCCCTGTGCCAGGATGCAGCTTCCCTTCTCCGGCGGCTGACTCCCGGGGTGAGAGCGGACCTGGCGCGGGCCCATATCACCACCGCGGAGGAGTTCCTTGCCCGGCGACTCTTGAACGAAGACGGCCTGAGAGCGTTCACGGCAGGGGTCCCGTTCCTGCGGGATGATCGCCTGCGCCTGGCCTACACAACCCCCCTCAGCCGCTGGTTGAACCCGGTGGCCCGCCAGGCGCGCCTTCTGGAGAGCCATCGCATTCCGCGCCTGAGAGACCTGGATACCAGCCGGCTGGACGGCCCAGGCCGGGCCGCACTGCTGGCCGGCGTCGCACAGGCCGAGGCCCGGCGCCGCCAGGACCGGCAGTTCCTGGTTCTCCTGGAGAACGAGAATTTCGCCCGCCTTGCCACTCCGGCCATGAGTGAGGTGGTCATGCTGGTGCGCGCAGGACTCTTCAGGGCGGCATACGGAAAGCTCTTGCACCAACTGGAACGCGAACCGGTTGGTCCGGCATTGCAACTTCTGGCCGGTGACCTGGCCAACCGGCTGGATGAGCTTGAGCTGGCCAGAGTTCATTACCAGGCCGCTCTTGCGCTGGATCCGGCATCGTCGGCGGCCCTGGCCGGCCTGGGTCGCGCCTTCTTGAGGGTGGGAGCGATCGCGGAGGCCCTGCCCGCACTGGAGGCCGCTGTCGCCGGCGACCCGGCCCGCGCCAGTGCCTGGTCCAACCTGGGGATGGCGCGGCGCAGGGCGGGGGATCCGGCTCTGGCGGAGCAGGCCTACCGTCGCGCTCTGGCCCTGGACCCTTCCCTTTCCGAGACCTGGTACAACCTCGGCCGGCTCCTCATGGCACGGGGCCGTCAAGAGGAAGCGGTGGCGGCATTGCATCAAGGTCTGGATCTGGCACCGGGAGATTGCGACCTCCGCCGGCTGCTGGCGGAGCGGACTATGGATCACCGGGAACAGGTCCGCCTTCTGGCGCCCTGCGTTCCCGTCGCCCTGGATGCGTTCAGCGCGCAGCCACCGGCAGACCCGGTTGAGGTTGATTCTCCAGATACACCCGCCCCTCAGGGCAGTGAGCATTGAAGTCACACCAGTGACAGAGGATCTGGGTACGTGCCGCGTACTCCGTCTCCTTCTCCACGCGGCGAATCACCGACATGGTAGCGCGCGCGAAACCCTGGAGCTGGGCGCGGGAAAGAACCCGCTGGAAGCGGCGGCCGAAAGTCAGGTAATGCCAGACATGCCTGACCTGGGCCGTGGCCGGAAGCTCTCCTCGCACGCCGAGTTCGTAAAGAGCCAGTTGCCGGTCCTTGTCAATATCCCGCGGTCGCGGCAAAGAACCGGAAGTCTTGTAATCGTGAATCTCGTAGACGCCGTCGGAACCACGCATGAAGCGATCGATGTACCCGATCAACCTGTAACGCCCGCTCTCGTCCAGTCGGATGTCGATCTTCTTTTCGATACCCAGGACCTCGCCGATCTCCGACTCCGCAGCACCTGCCTGATAGATCTCGAGGCAATGCCGGCCCAGAAGATAGTAGTCATCACTATCAAAACCGTTCCGGACGATGCGCAGTTCGGCCACGGACGTGGCGGACCAGGTCCTTTCATAGACCGCCAGAAGATCAGCCCGTGAAGGTGCTGGTCTGCCCGCACGCAACTCACCGAAATAGAATTCAAGCGCTTTATGCACACAGATCCCGACATGAGCTTCGATCCCGGGTCCCGGCCGTGGGAGCTTGTCGATATACCGGTAGCGATACTGTCGGGGACAGTTTTCAAAGGTGGAAAGCCGGGAATGGGAGTAAGTCGGCGACATGGTCGGGTCGGTGCCAGTCTAGCAAAGCCCTCCGCGACGTCTGCTGGAAAAAGGACCATCGCATCCGGCCGGGGAGCCCGGCGCAACCCTGATCCCATGTTCGACTTGGGGGGCAAGCTTGGGAATCAGTGGCGGATACGACGGCCCGAGGCGGCGAGTCCCGGATGCCGCCCATCCCTTCCAACTGGCCGCTTCAGGTCTCTATTCCC
>JAPUKF010000271.1 GCA_027295805.1 Acidobacteriota bacterium
CCGAAAGCGAACAGATCGCGGGGAACAGACACAACGATGGCTAGCGCGAGGGCAGAGCTGGCGGCAATCGATATCGGCACGACCAAGGTGACCGTGGCCGTGGGCAGTATGGGTGATGACGGCAAACCCAGACTCATCGGCATCGGGACTCATCCGTGCAAGGGGATGCGCAAGGGCGTCCTGGTGAATCTGGAAGCGGCCCAGAAGTCGCTCAAGGCCGCGGTGCTGGAAGCCGAGGCCATGTCCGAGACGGAGATCGACACGGCCTTCGTGTCGGTGGCGGGAGCCCACATCCGGTCCTTCAACAGTCGTGGCAGCATTGCCGTGAAGGGACGTGACAGTGAGGTCTCCGAGGACGACATGGAGAGGGTCCTGGAGGCAGCCAGAGCCGTGTCCCTCCCCCAGGACCGTGAGATCCTGCACGTACTACCCCAGGAATACGTGGTGGACGGTCAGCCGGGCATCGACCGGCCCCTGGGCATGTCGGCCAGACGGCTCATGGCCAGCGTTCATTTGGTCACCGGGGCGGCCACCACCGTGCAAAATGTCATCACCTGCATCAACCGCACCGGCATCGAAGTCGCAGAGGTGGTGCTGGGACAACTGGCCTCCGCGGAATCGGTACTCACCGACGATGAGCGCCAGCTTGGCTGTCTCCTCATCGACATCGGCGGCGGCACCACCGACGTGGCGGTCTTCGAGAAGAAGGCCATCTGGCACACCTCGGTGCTGCCTGCAGGCGGCGATAACTTCACCAATGACATCGCCGTGGGCCTGCGCACTCCCATCCCCGACGCCGAGCGCATCAAGCTGCGCTACGGCTGCGCCACTGCCGATCTGGTGGACGGAGAAGAAAGCCTGGATGTGCCCAGCGTCGGCGGCCGTGCCGGACGGGTGCTGTCGCGCCGGGTGCTGTGTGAAATTCTCGAGCCCCGGGCCGAGGAGATCTTCACCCTGGTGGCCGATGATGTGAAACGAAGCGGGTTTGACCAGGCTCTGCGGGCCGGTGTGATTCTCACCGGCGGCGGCAGCCTGCTGGATGGTTTGAGTTCCATAGCCGAGAAGGCTCTCGACCTCCCGGTACGCCGTGGCGTGCCCGAGCAGGTGGAAGGCCTTGTGCATGTGTCAGGGAATCCGGCCAGTGCCACGGTGGCCGGGCTTCTCTCCTACGGCGCCCGCTGCGGGCGCGGTCAACGCGGGCCACGCATGGCCGTCAACGTTATTCACGACGTCAGTCGCCGGGTCCGAGACTGGCTGGGGGTACATTTCTGATGGGCAAGACACGCAAGAAGAAGAGCAATGAGATGTTCGAGATGATTCTCATAGACGATGAATCCCCGGCCGTGGAACTGGAGTACGAGGATCCGGGCCTGGTCTTTGACGATGCCATGCCACCCGGTGCCAATATCAAGGTCATCGGCGTGGGCGGCGGCGGCAGCAATGCCGTGAACCGCATGATCTCCGCCCAGCTTCAGGGCGTCGATTTCATCGCCGCCAACACCGACAGCCAGGCCCTGCGTAAGTCCCGGGCGCCGCTCAAGCTGCAACTGGGACACAAGATCACCAAGGGCCTGGGCGCCGGCGCCAATCCCGAAGTGGGACGCCAGGCGGCTCTGGAGGATTCGGAGAAGATCATCGCCGCCCTGGATGGCGCCGACATGGTGTTCATCACCACCGGCCTGGGCGGTGGCACGGGCACCGGCGCCACGCCGGTCATCGCCTCCCTGGCCTCCGAACTGGGCGCCCTGGTGGTGGCAGTGGTGACCAAGCCGTTCACCTTCGAAGGCCGGCGCCGGCGGGAGCAGGCCGAGAAGGGCCTCACTGAACTACGCCAGTGCGTGGACACGGTCATCACCATTCCCAACGAAAAGCTTCTGCACACGGTGGAACGCAACACAACTCTGAGCGAAGCCTTCCTCAGCGCCGACGACATCCTGTTGCAGGCGGTGCAGGGAATCTCCGATCTCATCACCGTTCCCGGCGAGATCAACCTGGACTTCGCCGACGTGAAAACCATCATGAGCGGGCGCGGCATGGCCCTCATGGGTACCGGAATCTCCGATGGAGAGCACCGGGCGGTGGAAGCGGCGCAGAAAGCCATCAGCAGCCCGTTGCTGGAAGACTGCTCCATCGACGGAGCCGAGGGCGTGCTCATCAACATCACCGGCGGACGGGAGATGACACTCTACGAAGTCAGCGAAGCCGCCACCATTATTCAGCAAGCCGCCTCTGAGAATGCGGAGATCATCTTCGGCACGGTCATCGACGACCACATGGACAGCACGGTCAAGATCACCGTGATCGCCACCGGCTTCGATCACGATGCCGACATCCCGGAGGTGGATGACCCCTTTATTCGTGCCGACAACATGCTGCCCAGGACCGACCTGGAGCAACCGGCCTACACCCGGGTCGGGAAACAATTTGACTTGAGTGCCTTTGATGAGAAGAATCCAGGGGGCAACAGCGGCTATAGTGAGAACGCCGGGGTCATGCACACCAACCAAGACCTGGACATTCCCACCTTCTTGCGCCGTCAGATGGATTAAGGGAACGAGGTGGATATGAACGATGCGGCCACTATCCTGGTGGTGGATGATGACGCGGACACCATCGCCACCATCAGCACCTGGCTGAAGGGAAAGGGGTTTCGGGTCATCACCGCGGGCACGGGCGCCGAGGCCCTGGCCCGCGCCGGGGAAGAACGGCCCCAGGTGGCTCTTCTGGATGTCAGCCTCCCGGATATCTCCGGCATCGAGGTCGCGCGCAAGCTACAGTCCGCCGAACGCACCGCCAGCATCGCCCTGGTCTTCGTGACCGGCCGCCGGGAGAGCCGGGTACGCTCGGAATGCTTCGAAGCCGGCGCCGAGGATTTCGTCACAAAACCGTTCGACTTCATCGAGGTGGAGACCAGGTTGCGGGCAGTGCTGCGCAAGAAAGACCTGAGGGATGAGCTGCAGCGCGCCAACCGGGCCCTGCGCCAGGCCAACAAGGCCCTCAAGAAACTGCTCATCACCGACGAGAAGACGAAGCTCCATAACTATCGTTTCTTCAAAGAACGCATCGTGGAGGAGTTCAAACGCGCCTCACGCTACGACAATCCCCTGTCGTGCATCATGATCGATCTCGATCATTTCAAGGAAATCAACGACACTCTGGGCCACCATATCGGCGATCGGGTTCTTGAAGAGTTCGGCCGGATCCTCACCGACCAGGCCCGCGAAACAGACCTCGTGGTCCGTTACGGCGGCGAAGAGTTCATCGTCCTGCTGCCACACACCGACGCTCAGCGGGCGATGACGGTGGCCGAGAGGATTCGACGGGCAACTTCGTCGCGCACCTTCACCGCCGATGAAGCTCCCCTCAAGCTGACTGTTTCCTGCGGTGTGGCCACCTACCCCAACAACCCCGAGATTGGAGATGAAGAAGACCTCGTCCGCACCGCCGATGAAGCTCTGTACGCGGCCAAACACGCCGGCCGCAACCGCACCGAGGCGGACCCTGCCAGCCTGCAGGAGACCGGGATCCGCAAGCGCCCGGCACGGCAGCGAAAACGGGCCGGAAAGGCCTGAAAACGTCTCCTTGGCAGCGGCCGGCCCAGCCACTTGCCATCTGGTGGGAAAACACCGATGTTCAGGCGTGGACCCCAGTATCCGCCCCATAAGGAGATAGTCCATGTTGAGCCCATTCGTCCGTTCACGCCGTCTGATCCCGGGACCGGTGGCCGCAGGGTTGCTGGCCACGGTTATCCTGGCAACAGCCTGCGCCCCGGCTGCCGATAATCAGCAGACCGCAGGTACCGCCACCGGGACCCAGACATCGGCAACCGCTCAACCTGCTTCCCAGGCGCCAACTTCACCAGCCCCGGCACCCGTCGCCGCTCCGGCACCCGTCGCCGCTGCAGCCCCCGCGCCCACCCACTCGCACCCATCCAGGCCGGCGCCGCCACCCAAAGCCACCCTCCGTGCAGGCAGTGAGATGGAAGTGATGCTGGTCAGTGAAGCGGCCAGCGATATCTCCATGGCCGGCGACGCGGTGGAAGGCCGCCTGGTCAATGCCGTGCGCCTCAATGGCCGCACTGTCATTCCCGCCGGCACCACAGTCGAGGGTGTCATCAGCGAGGTCAAGTCCGCCAAGCGGTTCGGCGGCCAGGCCATGGTGTCCGTCGCCTGGACCAGCGTGAAGCTGCCCGGCGGTGGCACGCTGGCGGTGGAAGGAAACCTGGCAGCCTTCGCCAAGAGCGAGAAGGGCAAGGACACGGCCAAGATCGCCGGTGGCGCGGCCGCCGGTGCGCTCCTGGGCAAACTGCTGGGCGGCAGCAGCAAGGACGCCGCCGTGGGCGCCGTCGTGGGTGGCGGCATCGGGACAGCGGTGGCCTCCAAGCGTGGTGCCGAAGCCATTCTGCCGGCCGAGACCACGAGCACGGTTCACACCCTGGCCGACGCTGCCCTGCGGCTGAGCTAGGCTTCTACCTGTAAAACAGGACTATGGCGAGGTGCTGGTCCCGTGTTTATCATGTGGGCCCAGCACCTCGACTTTTTTCTGCATGCGAAACCCCGTCGTCATCTGGGGCCGAGAAGTTCAGCCGGCCGCGGGGGATGAGCTGAGCCGCGTTGAGAGCCAATATCTGGCCAGAGGCTGCGAGTACCGTGGGGCTGCAGCCGGGT
>JAPUKF010000272.1 GCA_027295805.1 Acidobacteriota bacterium
CTGCGTCGGCCTGGTCATGCTGGTCGTCTACGCCGGCATGGGTATCGCCGCCCTGGTGTCGTTTGCCATGCTCGGCCTCATCGATCTGTCGCTTCTGTTCTACCTGCTCATCTTCTACGTCATCGCCTACTTCACGCTGGGGTCTCTCATGGCGGCGATCGGGGCGGCGGTCAATGAGATGTCCGAGGCCCAGGCCCTCATGACACCGGTCATGCTGACCATGATGGTTCCGTGGATCTTGTGGCTGCCTATCACCCGCGATCCCAATGGGACCTTCGCCACGGTGGCCAGCTTCATCCCGCCTATCAATACCTTCGTCATCCTCCTGCGCATGAGCTCAAACAGTCCGCCGCCGCTGTGGCAGGTGTGGGCGGCGATCCTGGTGGGCATTGCCGGCGCTTATGCCGCGCTCTGGTTCGCCGCCAAGGTCTTCCGGGTCGGCCTTCTCATGTTCGGCAAGCCGCCAAACTTCGCCACGCTGATCCGCTGGGTGCGCATGGCGTGACCTCCGGGGCAGGGGGAGCTAATCGATATAGCCCAGGGAGCGCAGTTGCCGTTTCAATTCCTCGGTCTGTTCCTGGCCGTTCGCGTCGGATTGGTTTCCCGGCTCCAGACCGGCCCGCCCGTTGAGGATCGAGATCGCTGACTCACTTCCTGCAGGCGGATTGGCCGCCAGCGTATGTTGCTCCAGGGGGTCACCTGCCAGGTCGAAAATCTCGAGGCGGTCTGGAACCACCGAGGAAATCTCATCGATTGGGGCAGGGTCCGGGGTGAGGATGACCTTGAGGCCATCTTCTCGCCAGGCGTAGCGCGGCGGCCCGTAGCGGACCGCTTCGGACAGGAGGGGCCGCATCTCCGGCTCATTCCCCGCGCGCAAGGCGTCGGCCATGTTCTGGCCGCGCATGGACCTGCGGGGAGGAAGCCCTGCCAGATCCAGGAGTGTCGGCGCCAGGTCGATCAGGCTGATGGGCGTTCTCACCCTGATGCCCGCTGGAATGAGTCCTGGGGCGCGCATCAGAAGGGGCACGTGAACCACTTCTTCATACAGAGTATGTCCGTGGCGTGGTATGTCCACGGCGTCATGATCCCAAAGGTCTTCGCCATGATCCGAGGTCACGATCACAATGGCACGAGCCAGCACGCCTTCGTCTCGCAGGGTCATGAGAAGTCCGCCCATGGCACGGTCGGCATTGGCGATATCTCCGTCGTAGAGATCACTGATGTAGCGACGCTCTCCTGCGCTGGGATCGGGAACTGATTTCACTTCGCCGGCGATCATCTGGTCAGTGAGCCGTCCCCGATCCTCGGGCCGCACAAAGTCCCGCTGGAGATAGGGGCCGTGGGGCTCATAGGTGTGGACGAAGAGGAAGAATGGCTGGTCGCCGACATCACGAACCCATTCCAGGGCGGCCTGGGCAATGCCTCCCGGCCCCCCTTCCGCCTTTTCGTCGTGGTCCTGGTAGACCTGGAAACCCTGTTTGTAGCCGTAATCCCGGGACACATAGCCGCCACCGGTGAACGCGGCGGTTCGGTAGCCGGCGTCGCGGAAGCATTCCGACAGGATGAGATGGTGCGGGCGAACACGGGATCCCACTTGCCGTACCCGGTGTTCATTGGGAAGTTGAGATGTGAGGAGAGATACGTGGGCTGGCAGTGTCCAGGGCGCCGGCGAGATGGCATTCTCGAAGACCATGCCCTGGGCCGCCATTTCATCGAGGCGGGTCGTTGTTGCCCGTGGGTAGCCCATGAACCCCAGCCGGTCGGCGCGCAATGTGTCGAGAGAGATGAGGATGACCGATGGGCGTCCCCTTGCTCTGGCAGCATGCAAGGGCGCAAGCCCCACCCATCCCGCACCTGTAATCGATAGAAGCGCCAGGCCGCCGACAGCCATGACTCGAGGCACAAGGGTCATGGGAGCACGACGTCCGGCTGAGTTCCCATCCCGGGCACGGAAAAAGATCAGGATGGCGGCCGCCAAGATTATGACGGTGTATGCGGTCATGGCCAGCTTGCCGCTGGTCCACGGCAGGAGAGCCAGAACACCGGCTCGCAGAATCTGCAGGAAAGGCACCGTCAGCACGAGAGCGAGCCCTCCTGCCACAAGGGTGATGACTCGCGTAGACCCGGATCGCTCCCGGCGGCCGACGGAAAACAGAAGCAAGGTGCCGACCGAAATGAGCAGTCCCGCCATGGCGCCGGCGAAAAGCATATGCAGGGACCGTTCCATTGCCAGCCACAAGGTCCCATGAGACAGGTCCTGCTGCAGGCGACTCTGCCAGGCTGCGATCACGCCTCCCCCGAGCAGGCCCATGCAGGCGCCCTCTCCTGAGACCTGCAGCCAACCGGAAGGGGGGAGAAGCATCCTGGCGATGGTGCGTCCCAAGGTATCAATGGTCTCCGTGATCGGAATCCAGGTGGCCGGCCGGGTCGTCATGGTTGTCATCGTCCGGGAGTCCGGTATCCAGAATGACTTTCCAGCCCGGATCCTCCAAGCGCCACATGGTCAGGTAGGTGCCGGTGGAGAGCACCGTCTCCCGGCCGGAGTCGTCTCTGCGCAGCACCCGATAGTCGCCCCGGGTGAACCCGGTGCCGCCATCGCCGAACAGGCCTGCGTCGGTGGGCTCCCAGGTCAGGCTGACTGAAGGGTCCTGGAACATGGCCGCGTCGGCAGCGCGAACCGCCGCCTTGCCACGGGCCAGGGGACCCTTGAAGACGAACTTCACCGCGTCGTCGGCGAAGAACTGCATCCAGCCGTCCAGACGATCCTTTACCGCGGCCTCGGCGAAGGCTCGGTCGGCGGCCATGAGGCCGGCCTCGCTCTTCTCCGCAGCGGTCGCAAGACCACCCGGCAGAAGCATGATCAGCAGGGCCGGGAGAAAACCAGCGAGCCGGCGGCTACGACCGTCGGGATGGCGCTGTCGGCCGGTAGGCGCCACATGGGTGCGACTGATTCCTGTCATGCTCTGTCTCCTCAGTGGATCAGGCCGGAAAGGATCTGCTCCATCTCTTCCTTGCCGTAGGCCTTCAGGGTGCGGGTGCGGACATTGCCGTCCTGGGCCAGGGACAGCAGCAGGGTAGATACCGCCTTGTCATTGGGCGCCGTGAGTACCAGCACGCCGTCATGATCGCCGAAGGTCCAGTAGACGTCCTTCACGGTGACCCCCAGGGCCTGGGCAGTGGTCGCAAAGGCGTCGGCCCGGGCCGGCGATTCCTTGATGTTCTGAACTCCCTGTGGGGTGTAATCCAGCAAGACGATGAAGGTCTCCATATCAGCTTCCCTCCTTTGAAGACCGTATTCTGCCATCTATTGCGGCCTGGTGCGACATTCCCTTGTGGCAGACTTTGTGGAACCATGCCACCGACCAGCACCCCAACCGGGAGGAATGGCGTCGGGTGGGAAAATGGCTGGCGGAGCAGCTTGAACCGTGGATGCCCGAACGAGCCGGAGGGAGCGCTCATGACCCTGTGCCGTAAGACCGTTCTCTGCCTCGGCCTTCTCTGGGCCTCGACCCCGGCGTGGGCGGCCGACCCTTCTCTTGCAGGTCACTGGGAAGGGGTCATCGAGGTGCCGGGCAACAGTCTTAAACTGGATATCGACTTCAGCCTGACCGCTGATGGCTGGCGGGGGGATATCAGCATCCCCGCCCAGGGTGCCCGGGATATGCCCCTGGCAGGTATCACTCTGGAAGGGCGCCAGGCCACCTTCGCCATCGCAGGGGTGCCCGGAAACCCGACCTTCACAGGCACGCTGGGCGAGACGGGCACGGTTCTTGATGGAGATTTTCTCCAGGGCGGGCAGACCTTCCCCTTCCGCCTGGTGGTCACACGGGATGCCGCCGCCCGCGTGGCCGGGGCCCTGAAGGATCTGGACGGCATCATCAATCCGGCTCTTGAAGACTGGAAGACTCCCGGCCTGGCTCTCGCGGTGGTGGCCGGGGGCAAGGTGGCCCTGGCCGCGGGGTACGGGTACCGGGATGTGGAGCAGAAGCTGCCGGTGACGCCGGAGACCCTCTTCGCCATCGGCTCCGCCAGCAAGGCCTTCACCACCTTCGTGCTGGGCACTCTGGTGGATGGAGGTCTCCTGAACTGGGATGAACCGGTCCGCACTTATCTCCATGACTTCCTGCTTCACGACGAGTATGCCTCCGCCCATCTCAACACGCGCGATATGACCAGTCACCGCTCCGGGCTGCCGCGCCATGACCTCACCTGGTACAACAATGAGAGCATTACCCGGGCCGAACTGGTCCACAACCTGCGCTATCTGCCGGCCAACAAAGAGTTGCGTGAGACCTTCCAGTACAACAACCTGATGTTCCTGACCGCCGGGTACCTCATCGAGCAGTTGACCGGCCAGACGTGGGAGGATGCCGTCCGCAGCCGTATCTTCCATCCCCTGGGGATGGCCCGTAGCAATTTCGACGTGGCCGTTTCGCAGCGCGACAGCGATCACGCGCTGCCCTACGTGCAGAAAGGGGATGAAATCAACAAGGTCGAGTTTCGCCCCATCACGGTCATGGCACCGGCCGGTGCCATCAACTCGAGCGTGAGGGAGATGGCACGCTGGCTGCTGGTGCAACTTGCTGAAGGCGCTCTGGATGGCGAGCGCCTGATCGACGCCGGCACTCTGCGGGAGACTCGTCAGCCCCACATGGTGGTCCCGGGCCTGCCTCAGGAGCCCGAAAAATCAGCGCTTACCTACGGTATGGGCTGGTTCATCGATACCTGGCGCGGTCACTTGCGGGTCCACCACGGTGGTCACATCGATGGTTTTTCGGCCCTGGTGACGCTCTATCCCCGGGACAATGTGGGCGTGGTGGTTCTGGTGAACAAGAACGGCAGTGCCCTGACCGATCTGATCACCGACACCGTGGCCGACCGGGCCCTGGAGCTGGAGCCCCGTGACTGGATCGCCGCTGCCGCCAGGAAGCGGGAGGTGGCCCGGGAATTCGCCGATGAGGGCAAGGATGCCAAGGCCCGCTTCCGGGTGGAGAAGACCCGGCCGAGCCGGGCCCTGGCCGACTTTGCCGGTGAGTACCGCCACCCCGGCTACGGTGTGCTGGAGATCCGGCTGGCGGGGGATAGCCTCACCATGCACTTCAACGGCATGACCATGCCCCTGGAGCACTGGCACTACGACACCTTCAACGTGGCCGAAATCGAGGAAGCCATCATTCCCGAGAACCTGCGGGTGAGCTTCATCACCGATCTCCGCGGGCGGGTCAGCCGCCTGGAGACACCACTGGAGCCTCTGGTGGACCCCCTGACTTTCACTCGTGAGCCGGACGCTCGCCTGGTGGATCCGAATTTCCTGGCGCGCCTGACCGGTCGCTACAGCGTCCCGGGCCAGATCATCTCGGTGCGCGTGCAGGGAACCGTCCTTGTGATGCAGGCCAGCGGGCAGCCGGCCCTGGAGCTTGTCCCCAGCGGAGATCTGGAGTTCGACCTGAAGGCGATCACCGGTTTCAGTGCGCGCTTCACTCTCCCCGCCGAGGGGCCTGCGACGGAGTTGATCCTTGTGCAGCCCAACGGCGTATTCACAGCCACTCGCGCCGGGGACATTGATGAGTAGCCGGGCGACTCAGGATGGGGTGCCGCTGCCCTTGGGATTCCGCCGGATGGCTATCCTCAGGCGCTAGTGATCGGCAGGTGCCGGGGAGAGCAGTTGCGCCATGACAGCGGTCAGTTCGGGATCGTTCCTGGTGACGATGCCCAGGCGGCTCCAGACCAGAACACCCTGGCTGTCAAACAGGAAGCTGCCCGGCAGCATGGGCAGGCCGAAAGTTTGCGAGGCCCGGTCCGCCGGGTCCAGGAGTGTCGCGTAGGGCACGCCTTCTTCCTGGACAAAGCGGCGGACAAGCTCATCCTCGCCGGCCGCGTCGACGCTCACACCCACAACCTGCAGGCCATCTCCCGCATAGCGCTCATGCAGTTCAATGAGAGCGGGCGTTTCCTGGCGGCAGGGCAGACACCAGGTGGCCCAGAAGTTCACCAGCAGCGGCCGGCCCCGCAGATCAGCGAGTGCGACCTCGCGGCCGTCCAGGCCCGTGGCCTCATAGGCGGGGGCGCGGGAGCCCGGCTTGCCGTCCCACACGTGGGAAGGCGGCCCGGCAGCCTGGGCGACCACCGGGACAGGGTCAGTGGCCGCAGCGTCATGTGAAACGTCGCCATGAGCGCTTGCGCCGGGAAGATTGGCAAGCGCCAGCATGGCTCCCCGCAGTCGCGTGGTCTCTTCGCGGGGCTCGGTCCAGGTCAGGATCAGGTCGCTCCCCCGGCGGGCCATGCGCGGGAAGCCGCTGGCCCGGGATGTTCTGGTGGTGGCGATGCGTACGGCGGCGCCCGCCGGCCCCGCCGGTGGCACTCGCCGCAGGAGGAGTTCCCCCTCGCCATCGCGACCT
>JAPUKF010000273.1 GCA_027295805.1 Acidobacteriota bacterium
TATGTCTGGGAGGGCGGCGGTGTGGTCATCGAGCAGGCCCAGTTCTCGGGCTTTGCCAATTTCCTCCCGGCCGGCTACGAGATGTTCATGTTCACCCCGCCCACCGAGGGGGACAACAACACCCTGGCCTTCACATCGGACGCGGCTTCCGACCCGCTCACCATGGGCCTCTCGACTTCCGACCTGCCGACCAATTTCGACACCACATTCCGAGAGGATGCCGGCCCGCGCTGGACCTTCCTGGCCATCCAGGCCGACACGAACGCCCCCGATCCTGAGGAGGACGGTCTGGAAGTGGTCACCCTGGGTACCGCGGCCATGGGTGCAGGTCGCTTCGTTTACCACTCAGGCAACCTGGGCACTTTCACCTCGCCCTCCACCAGTAATGGCAGCGATCTTTTCGTGACACGTGTCGTGGAATCGGCCGCCTCAGGCACGGCCGAGACCTCCTGTCCCTGGTTGGATCCGGGTCTGGGCATCAGTGATGTGCGCGACACCCGAAAGAATGTCAAGGACGTCGAGCCGTTCGACATCACAGGCGAGACGGTCGCCCTGCAGTTGACCACCGACACGCGTGATCTCCTGCCGGGGGATTATCTCTGCGAACTGCGTGTTCTGACCGATGACTCAGGCAATCTCGAGCAGTTCCTGGAGTTGAACCTGACGGTGACCCCTCCGGTCGCGCCGATGATCTTGCAGGATCACCTGCCCCACGCCGAGCCGGGCATGCCCTACGGAGCCACTCTCCTGTCCGCCGGGGGGACGCCACCCTACACCTGGGCCCTGAGCGGGGGCAGCCTTCCCGCCGGTTTGATCCTGGATCCGGCAATGGGGACTATTTCGGGTACTCCGACGGAGACCGGCCTGTTCTCGCCGGCATTCACTTTGACCGACTCGCTGGGCGCCTTCGACCAGGCAACCCTGAAGTTGGCGTCGGGCTTCGTCATCACCACCGAGTCGCTGCCCGGGGCCAGCATCGGCCAGATCTACGCGACGCCCATTTTCGCCACCGGTGGTGTCCCACCCTACAGCTTCACCCTTGATGCGACCGTGGACCTGACCCTGCCCGCCGATGATCCCAACTCTCCGGCGGGGCAAGCATGCGTGACGACCGACCTGGGGGGAGATGTGGTGGTGACCGATTGCGATCTCCCATCCATGACCTACCGGATCGTTTTCGGGGGCGTGCCCGGTTACTTCACGCCCCTGGCCATGGACGTCGCCGTGCCTGCCGGCGGGACGACGGTCGTTGACGCCCATTACACTCTGGGGGGCGCCATCGAAGTCACGACCAACCTGGACGAGGCGTTCTATTCCCTCACGGCCGATACGCCCCTGGGCGAAGTCGATCTTCTGGGTGCAGGGCTCACAACGACTTTCTCAGAGCTGCCGCCGGGGGATTACCTGGTGGCCTATGCAGTGGTGCCTGGTTTCGTGACGCCGCCGGAGGAGCCCGTGACCCTGCTTGAGGGAGGCTCGCTGGTGGTGAGCGGCACCTACGTTCCCATTTTGCCACCGGCTCGGGCCGGCGAGGCTGTCTCGGATCCGTTGCAGGAGCCAGCGGGCCGGGAAGAAGCCTGGGCCGGCGTGACCGGGGCCGTGCCTCGGATCACGCCGTCGGCAGAGTCGGAGATCGGTTTCGGTGATGGCACCCTCTCGGTCACCGTGGACGCGCCGGGCGCTGTTTTTCGGGTGATCGGCAACCGCCCCCTCACCTCGATGCAACTCCTAGACATGGTGCCGGATGAAGAGTGTCTGGCCGATCCCAGCTGTGTTTTCGCAGGCACAGGCGCGGCGCTGCTGGGGCGCATGGCGACCATCGCGTCTCCAGTGCTGGCACCCGGAGAGGATGTCTCCATCGTCATTGTCGTCCAGGATTCCGCCGGCAATACAGCCCGGCGTTCCTTCGCTCCCACGGTCTGGAACCTGCCGGTGCTGAACACCCTGGTCCCGGCCAGCTCCGGGTTGGGTCAGGAACTGGACCTGCAAATCCTGGGTGCAGCACTGCGTCCGTCGGCGTCGATCTCCCTGGGTGATGGCATCCAGGTGGATCTCGGCCGTTTCAACCTGTTTGGGGCCAGCGGCACCTTCACCGAGGCGGTGGCGAGGGTTGATTCCGACACCCTGGCCATTCGTCGCGATCTTGTCTATACCGACCCGGACCTGGCCGATACCGCCGCCGGCAGCGTCTTTCGACTTGATGAAGCCATGCGCGTTTTCGTGGATGTGAACAGGATCGATCTGGATGGGTCCGGGCGGGTGGACGGGTTCGACCTGGCCGCCGTGGCGTCCAGCTTCGGCCTGTCCGCCGGGGATCCCTCCTTCGATCCGGCCAGGGATCTCAACAACGACGGCCAGGTGGACGGCGAAGATCTCGCGAGTCTGGGTGTGGCATTCGGTCGTCTGCGCCTGACCCTGGAGCCTGCCGACCTGCCTCCCCCCGCCGCCACTCTGGGGCTGGACTACTCCCATACCATCCACTTCGTGGGGGGCAACCTGTTCATCGGCAGCGCCCGCACCCTTTCGGGAGATCTCCCCGATGGCCTCTTCCTGCTTTTGAAGCGGCTGAGCACGGACACCGATACCCCCCAGGATTCGGAGCTCCTGATCAGTGGGATACCCGCCGAAACTGGAAGTTTTACCATCCGTGTGCAGGCCGTGGACGCCTTTTTTGCCATCGTGGAGGAGGACATCACGGTGGTGGTGAATCCCTGACGGCGGCTCCCCTCCGGAAGGCCGGCCTCGCCGGCACCCCGCAACGTCAGGTACAATATAGAGTTGGCAATTGGCATTGACGCCACTAAATCTTGTGGTACGATGCCTCGCCGCCGCAGGGGGAAGATAGCGGTTTCAGTCCCGGGGGAGGCACCGCATACGGCCGGAATGCCGGTCTCCCGGGTGGCGGATCGGACAAACTCGGAACACGGAATCATGGCTATTTTTATTTTGAGAAAGGAGTCCTCTCCATGCACTTGCCTCGTCGGCTGACGGAAGCGGGGGTCAATCCACTGGACCAGGTCCAGTTTGAAAAACGATCCTCGGTCATCACCAATCCCGATGGGTCGGTGGTCTTTGAGATGGACGATGTGGAGGTGCCGAAGGACTGGTCCCAGCTGGCAACCGATATCGTTGTCTCCAAGTATTTCCGTAAGGCGGGTGTTCCAGGAACTGACTGCGAGACATCGGTCCGCCAGGTGGTGACGCGCGTGGCGCGCACCATCCGCGAGGCCGGCGAGGGTTTGGGCGGGTACTTCGACAGCGCCGAAGATGCCGACACCTTCGAGGCTGAGTTGTCGGCACTTCTCATTCGCCAGCACGGCGCCTTCAATTCGCCGGTCTGGTTCAACTGCGGTCTGTACCATCGCTACGGTATTGAGGGGTCGGTCGGCAATTATTTCTGGGATCCCGAAACCGACAGCATTCAGCCCACCACCAATGCCTACGAGCACCCGCAGTGTTCCGCCTGCTTCATCCAGGGAATTCAGGACGACCTCATGTCTATCTTCGACCTGGTGCGGGCGGAAGCCCGGGTGTTCAAGTATGGCTCCGGGACAGGTACCAACTTCTCGCGCCTGAGAGGTGCCAACGAAACTCTTTCCGGCGGTGGCACTTCGTCGGGGCTCATGTCCTTCCTGGAGGTGTTCGATCGCGCCGCCGGGGCCACCAAGTCGGGTGGCACCACCCGGCGGGCGGCCAAGATGGTCGTGCTGGACATGGACCATCCCGAAATCGTCGATTTCATCGAGTGGAAGTCCAAGGAAGAAAGTAAGGCCCGGGCTCTTATCGCTGCGGGCTACCCTGCGGACTTCAATGGCGAGGCCTATCACACCGTGTCGGGACAGAATTCCAACAACTCAGTCCGTGTGACCGATGAGTTCATGCGGGCTGTTCTGTCCGATGGCGCCTGGGAAACCCGCAACCGCACCGACGGGGCGGTCATGGAGACCTATAAGGCCAAGGACCTCATGCGCCACATAGCCAAGGCCGCATGGGCATGTGCAGACCCCGGTCTCCAGTATGACACCACCATCAACGACTGGCACACATGCCGCGACATCGACAGGATCTACGCCTCCAATCCGTGCAGTGAATTTGTGTTTCTGGATGACACGGCTTGCAATCTGGCCTCCATCAATCTCATGAAGTATCTGGGTGAAGACGGCGTCTTCGATGTCGATGGCTTCCGTCACGCCTGCAGCACCTTCCTGCTGGCACAGGAGATTCTGGTCGATTTCTCCTCGTATCCCACCGAAAAGATTGCCCGCAACAGCCATGACTATCGCCCCCTGGGCCTGGGCTACGCCAACCTGGGTGCTCTGCTCATGGTGCGGGGCGTACCCTACGACTCTGAAGAGGCCCGGTCCACCGCGGCGGCCATCACGGCCATCATGCATGGACGAGCCTACTGGACTTCGGCCCAGGTGGCGCGCAAGAAGGGACCGTTCCCCGGCTTCGAGGCCAATCATGATTCCATGATGCGGGTCATGGGCAAGCACCGGGACGCGGCGTATGCCATTCCGCCCGGCAGCTGCCCCGCAGATCTGCTGGCGGCCGCCCACGAAGAGTGGGATGAGTGCCTGCGGGCCGGTGATCGCCACGGCTACCGCAATGCTCAGACCACCGTCCTGGCGCCCACCGGGACCATCGGCCTGCTCATGGATTGCGATACCACCGGAGTGGAGCCCGATTTTGCCCTGGTCAAGTTCAAAAAACTGGCCGGCGGCGGTTACTTCAAGATTGTGAACGAATCGGTGCCCCGGGCGTTGCGTGGCCTGGGCTACAGCCAGGAGCAGATCCAGGCCATCGTGATCCATACCCGCGGCACCCAGTCCCTGGCGGGCGTCCCCCACATCAACCGGGATGCTCTCCGCGACCGGGGCCTGGGGCGGGATGAGATCGATTGCATCGAGGCGGCACTGCCCTCCGCCCTGGACCTGGCCGGCGCCTTCAACGCGCAGAACCTGGAGGCGAAGACCGTGCGGCGCTTGGGCTTCGGGCCGGAGGCGGCGCCCTCAGGGGACCAGATCCTCGCGGCCCTGGGCTTCACCTCCACCCAGGTGGAGGAGGCCAACGAGATCGCCTGCGGCACCATGACTCTGGAGGGAGCGCCGCATCTGGCCGAAGAACATCTGCCGGTGTTTGACACCGCCAACCGCTGCGGCCGCAAGGGTCGGCGTTTCATCGCCCCCATGGGCCATGTGCGCATGATGGCGGCGGTGCAGCCGTTCCTCTCAGGCGCCATCTCCAAGACGGTGAATCTGCCCCAGGAAGCCACCGTTGAGGAAGTGGAGAATATTTATATCGAGGGCTGGAAGCTGGGTCTCAAGGCCATCGCCCTGTATCGGGATGGCTGCAAGCAGTCCCAGCCCCTCAACTCGGTGGCCGAGAAGGGAAAGGCGACCGAGAAGGGCCAGGAGGATACGGATGAGAAGACCGTAAGGGTGCCGCTGGCTGCCTCCGGCCCGGAGGTGTCACCGGTGCCGCCGGCGGCTGCGCGCGAACGTCCGGTTCTGCCGGGGACATCACCGGAAGCCGTGGAAGACACGGCCCGCCGGTACCGGCTGTCCACCAAGCGGCGCGGCTTCACTCAGGAGGCCAGGGTGGGTGGCCAGAAAATCTATCTACGGACCGGTGAGTACGTCGATGGAGCCTTGGGCGAGATTTTCGTGGACATGGCCAAGGAAGGTGCGGCTTATCGCAGCCTGATGAACTGCTTCGCCATCGCCGTCTCCCTGGGTCTGCAGTATGGCGTGCCTCTCGACGAGTACGTGGATGTCTTCACGTTCACTCGCTTCGAGCCCCATGGGCCGGTGACGGGACACCCCAACATCAAGTTCTCGACATCGGTGATGGACTACCTGTTCAGGGTTCTGGGTTATGAATATCTCGGGCGCACGGAGTTTCTGCAGGTCAAGCCGGAGGAGATCCCTGCGGGTTCCGACGCCATTGCCGATACCCTGTCGGCCCCGGCAGTTGTCACCGAGGTGGCTCCCGGCAAGAATTCCGGCGTACCTGCGAAAAATGAAGTATCTGGGACCCCCGTTGTGGAGGTGACCACTGCGGAGGAGTCGTCCGCCGGCGAGAAGGCAGGCAACGGGACGATTCAGGTCGGCCTGCCCGCCGGCAAGGCGGGGGAGCTGGAAGCTATGGCGGGCACGGTGATCGCCATCGAGGACCGGCCCCCTGTCTCCCGGGCCACGGCCAGCCAGGGTATGGGAAGCATGGCCATGGCACCGGCAAGGGCACCCGTTGCCAGAACCGGCAGTGCCATGAGCGATCAGATGACACAACTCATGGGAGATGCACCGTTCTGCGATGTTTGCGGGCACATCACCGTGCGCAACGGTGCCTGTTACAGGTGTCTGAACTGCGGCAACAGCATCGGCTGCTCGTAGCCCCGTGCAGCTGAACCGCCGGGCCCTTGTGGCCCTGCGGTGTGCGCGTGAGCCCCTCCTCGCCGGATTCGACGGGGAGGGGCCAATTCATTCCAGACAGGGAGCGCGTGGCCCCTCAGTGGCCGCCCTTGGCTCCCTTGCCACCACCATTGCCTTTGCCCTTGGATTTGCCGGCTGCCGGGTGCTCGCCCCTGGCGGCGCCCTTGGCAGCCGCCCTGTTCTTCTCCTGCCGGACCACCACATCGCCCAGACTGTGACCGCCGGCCCGTGACCGGAGGACCACTGCCATCTCCACGTCGAAGGCCCGACTCACCACCCGCGCGCCGATCCAGTCCGAGAACTCGGCGTCACTAAGAACCACCTGGCGCTGGGCCTTCGGGCCTTTCTGATGGTTGCGGTAATGGCCCCAGGCCTTGCCGTAAGGGGGACCTGGATCCTGGGGGAGGGCCACCACGATCCGCTCCGGCGCCACTCCCAGGCGTGCCCTGATCTCCCACCAGGAAAAGCCGCTCAGGCGGAGGTCCAGGATAAACCGGGATGAACGGCCTGATTCCGCCGCCAGAAAGAGAAGGACCGGGAGGTCCTCGCCGGGATGCTTGAGATGGCGGGCCAGATCGTCCGCCTCGCGATGATCGCTGCCGAAGTGGGCGGCGGTGATGCTCAGGTAGCTGCGGTCGCCGGCGCTGAGACGCAGACCGCCAAACCAGTCCACGTCCAGTGCAGCGACGGGAGAGATGACCAGTACTGCGGTGGCGGCGGCGAGCAGCACACGCGTCAGGGTGCGCTTCATGAAGACCTCCTGTGGCGGGAAAAGGGCGGATAGAAGCAAATGTGGGGCTGGGTTGTGCCAGATCAAGCCCCCAGGCCCCTTATTCCCTAAATGTTGCCAGTCTTGCATTCTGGACAGAGGCGCACACGGGCACCATATTAGGCAAAGTCCGGGGATTCGTGCCCGTCTCCGGCCAGAGGAACCCGTTCCGGGTGGTAGCGAAGCCCTCAGGGGAGATGAGTCCATGAGCGGTATTCTTGTAGTCAGCCCTGATAATGACCAGTGCAAGGCCCTGGCCGAGTCGATCTCGTCGCGGGGCCGGCATGTGCAGACGGCGGGCTCCATCCGCGACGCGCTGCACCTTCTGGCACAGCACGGTCATGAGCAGATCCTCAGCGTTCGCAACCTCCCCGACGGCAGCGGTGAACTCCTGGCGCAGCAGGCGGCCGAAGTCTCGCCCCGGACAAGGGTGACACTGGTCACCAACTTCAGCGAGGTGCGCACTGCTTCGGACATCCTGCGTTTCGACTTTGCCGACTACATCGTGGATGTTGACGACATGGCCCAGTTGCTCACCGGCTCCGGCCGTGGGCCGGGACCCAGCCAGCGGTCACTGGTGGACTGCTTCCTGGCGACGGTGGAGGCGGTGGTCGGCCTGGTGGAGCTTGCGGATCCCCTGACTGCCGGCAACGCCGCCAGTTGCAAGCGTCTGGCCGAGGGAATTGCCCGGGAAATGGGCCTGCCGGAGGAGCGCCGGCAGGAAGTCAACCTGGCCGCCCTGCTCCACGACATCGGCAACTTCACCCTGCGCAGTGGAACGCTGGAGAAAGAGGGCCCTCTGGATCCGGAGGAAGAGGATGCGGTGCGGCAGCACACTCTGCGGGGCGTGCAGCTTGTGGAGCACATCGATTTCCCCTGGAAGATCAAGCCGATCATCATGGCCCATCACGAACGCTATGACGGCTCCGGCTACCCGGATGGCCGCAAAGGCCGCGCCATCCCGGTGGGCGCCCGCATCGTGGCCGTGGTGGACAGTTATCTCTCCATGACGACCCGGCGGCCTCATCGCAAGCCCCTGACTCATGATCAGGCGATGAAGGAGATCCGCGCGCAGGTGGGCAGCCAGTTTGATCCGGAGGTGGTGGAGGCGTTCACGGCCTTCGTCGAGCGCCGCAAGAAGTTTGCCGGAGATCTGTTCCAGGTCAAAATCCTGGTCGTGGGCCAGGGTGAAGATAATCTGTCACGCATGAAGCTTCAGTTTCTGCGGGAAGACTTCGCCGTCCTCACCGTGGAGACGGTGGCCGCCGCCATCGAGATGGTCGCTGCCGACGATATCCGCTTTGTTCTCATGGATATCAGCCAGGCGTGGGATGAAGGCCTGGCCCTTCTGGATGGCCTGCAGGCCCGCCTGGAAAGCTCCCGCACCGATACCTTCTTCTTTGATGTCGAGGACAGCAGGAAGCGCCGCGTCACAGCCCTGGAGAACGGAGCTGAGGAGGTCTTCCCCCTGGATGTGGGTCCATCGGAAGTCGCCAGCCGCATCCGCCGTATTCTGCGCAAGGAGCAGGCGGTGCGCAAGAAGGCGACCCTGGCCGGGGAACTGGGCGGTTTCGAGGGAGAACTGGCTGACATGAGCCTGCCCGAGGTGGTGCAGATGCTCTCCATGGGGGAGAAGACCGCCTGTATCGATATCAAAGCCCGGGGATTGGTGGGCAAACTCTTCCTGGAGCATGGTCGCCTGACCCATGTGGAGGGGGGAGGCGCTGAAGGCGGGGAGGCTTTCAAGAAGCTCCTGAGCCTGACCAAGGGACACTTCCGCATCACCCACGGCGTGACCACCAAGGAGCGAAGCATCGATCGGGATGCGGTGGCGGCTCTCCTGGATGCTCTCGGTCGACTGGATGAAGACGCCGAAGCCTCGCCACCGGCAACCGCCTGACCGGCGGCGGCCGGCCTGTTATCCCGGCGGCCCCTCCCAGGGGGCGTAATACCCCCGCCGGGCGTGGGCCGTGAATCCTTTCCGCCGCACCCGCAGATCGATGCCCCGCCAGAGCCCGTCCTTGCGCCGGTTGGTGGAGGTGTAGGACAGGGTGTAGTGATGGCGCAGTTCAGCCTCCACCTCCCCGTAGGATTTTTTCAGGCGTTCGGCTTTGGGTGTTAAAAACGAGCGGCCGCCGCTCTCCGTCGCCAGGGTGTTCAGGACATCGGCCAGGGAATGGCGATGATAAAAGTCCATTTTCTGGTCGAGTTTGCGCCCCAGGCCGATGGCATAAAGGATCACATTGGCCTGCACCACCTCGGCAAGGGACTCCTCAAAGGTCAGGAGGGAGCCCGGGGTCAGGCCGCTGGCCGCCTCGTCGCGCCCATCTGAGAGCAGGATGATGGCCCGCCTGCGCTCGTCGTCGATGCCGGCGAGACGCCTGGACGCTTCCGCCACGGCATCGTAGAGGGCGGTCCCGCCGCCCGCCCGCACCTGCTGGATGGCGGCTGCCGCCGCCTTCCGGTCCAGGCTCAGATCCTGGTAAACACGCACCTGGTCGCTGAACCCGATGATACCGGCCAGATCACCCGGTTCCAGAGCGTGCAGGAATCCGGCCGCAGCACGGCGCGCTTCTTCCAGATTGCGCCCCTCCATGGAGAGGCTGGAATCGATGAGGATCTGCACGGCAAGGGGTAGGCGGTCACGGGAGAAATACGACACCTTCTGGGGGCGCCCGTCTTCCAGCAAAAGGAAATCATCCCGCTGCAGATCCATGACGAAACGGCCGCGTTCATCCTGAACCGTGGCGAAGACGTTGACCAGATCGATACCGGTGGCCTCATGGATCACCAGGCGCCGCGTCGTGACCTCAGCGTCGGCCTCATGCCCGAGGCGGGTGACCACCCGCAACTGGATGAAGCGGACCTCGATGCTGGCGCCGAAATCATGTGTCACCTGCCAGGGAGGTTGCCGCAGGGAAGCCACCACCGTCCCGTTCACCAGAAAATCCGCACGCAGCACGCTGTCGCCCGCGGGGAGATCGATCTCCCCCTGCAGGAGCGTGCGGCCGGAGACGTAAGCGCCATCAGTGGGGGCGCTGATGCGCACAGAGAGGTCTGTGGCGCCGCCGGCGTCCTGGCCCGGCGCCAGGCTCACGGGAGCGAAGATGAGCGCCAGCAGGGCGAGAACGGCGGAGCGGCCCCCACGGTGAACCCCCGTTTTCTTCACGGTTTCTCCTCCGTCCGGCGCACGGCTCCGGTCATGGGCACGAAACGCACCGGCAGGACGACCCGCCGCTCAAGACCGTCGCGGGTGCGGAGGACTACCGTCAGGTGTTGAAGATCCTCGCCGATGGGGATCACCAGACGGCCACCCTCACCGAGTTGCTCCAAGAGTGGGGCCGGGATACGGGGGGGGGCGGCGGTCACCAGGACGGCGTCGAATGGGGCTTCTTCAGGCCAGCCGACATAGCCGTCGCCGGCCCGCACCGTGACGCTCTTGTATCCCAGGGCCGTCAGGGTGGCGGCGGCCCGGTCAGCCAGGGGTTTGATGATCTCGATGGTGAATACCTTGCATCCCAGTGCTGCCAGGACGGCCGCCTGGTAGCCGGATCCCGTCCCGATCTCCAGGACGCGATCACCCGGTTCCACCTGGGCCAGCTCGGTCATCAGGGCCACGATGTACGGCTGGCTGATGGTCTGGCCATGACCGATAGGAAGAGGCCGGTCGTCATAGGCCCGGGAGCGCCCTTGTTCAGGCACGAACAGGTGGCGCGGCACGGCACGCAGGGCATTCAGCAGCCGGAGGTCGTGGATGCCGCGGGCGGCAACTTGTTGCTCGACCATATTGTCGCGTTCCGCCTGGCGTGCCTTCATGGGATCCGGGGCCTTCCCCTGGAGGTCGGCCTGAGGGCCTGCTTCCGGCCCTGGCGCCGTCTCCGCCTGCGTCCGGGAGGGCCCGGTGTCCTGGCCCCCGGCGGCAGGCTGGGTGATCGCCATCGGCCCGGCGGCGAGAACGAAGGCCAGGAGGCGCGCGGCCGCGGCCGCAGGACAGGGAAGCAGGCGCATACCCATTCATTTTATCCTGTCGGCTGCCCGGGCCGCATTGATCGGGCTGAAACGGCGCGGCTAGAATGCCGCTGTGTTCGTGGGATGGGGAATCAGGAGCCAGGACCGGTGGGCGGCAGCCAGCGCCGCCGTGCTCTGCGTCGTGCTGGGGGTCAGCCTTGCCACGGTTTGCTGCTCCTCCCGGAGCGAGATGGACCAGGTCATCGACCGCTACATCAGAGCCGTCCAGAACCTGGATGCACCCCGTCTGGCGGAGGTCTCCGCGGTTCCCATGGCGGTGGAGGGCGAGCCTGGAGACAGATCGCCGGACCAGCGTCTGCAGCTTCTGGAAACCCGCCTGGATCAGCGTTTCAAGGCCCACCGGGAGCAGCGCGATTCCGGCCACCTTGAATTCGAACCGGACGGGTTGATTCTCATTCAGGCCCTGGGCCTCGGGCGGGGGACCTATTACGAAACGGTCACCTCGCGGCGGACCGGCCCCGGGCGGGTGGAGCTGATCCAGGAGGTTCGGCTGGCCTATGGTTCCATCGACTTGTCCCGGCTGCCCCGGGGCACCACGATCTATCTGATGGGAATGCCGTTGGGGAAGGTCTATCACCCGGTGCTTGGCGCGGGGGAAGCCGCGGCCCGGCAACTGCTGGAGCGTATCTGGCTGCGCTGGGATCTGGTCCGCCGGCAGGGAGCCTGGAGGGTGGCCGGGCTCACGGTCGCCGACCGGCCGCCCGAGATCTACAACGATACGACCCGGTACTGAAAAAGCGGAGCGAGAAAGTGGCAGGTTTCCTGAGACGACCGCGGGTGGGACTGGCATTGGGTGGAGGTGCCGCTCGAGGCATGGCTCACATCGGTGTCCTCAAGGTCCTAGAGCGCGAGAACTTCCCCATTGACATCGTGGTGGGTACCAGTATCGGCGCGCTCATCGGGGGGGCGTTCACCACTCTGGACGGGTGCGACGAAACCGAACGCCGCTTCCTGCAGTTCAGCTCCTCGGCCGAGTTCCGGCGCAGTGCTTTCGATTTCATCCGCGAAGCGCGCCGCGAGAAACGAGGCCTTCTATCGCGCGCGTCGGCCATCATCAAGCGGGGGATTTTCTACGGCCAGACTCTCTACAAGGTCTCCTTCATGTCGGCTGAAGCCCTGGCTCACAACATCAACAGCCTGTTGCCCGATGTGGATATCAGGACTGCTCGGAAGTCATTCGCCGCCGTGGCGGCGGATCTGGTGACCGGGCATG
>JAPUKF010000274.1 GCA_027295805.1 Acidobacteriota bacterium
TCCAAAGCCACGGCGATGCCTAAGTTGACATCGCGGTGATAGACGATGTCATCGCCGTCCATGCTGGCGTTGAGGATGGGGAAACGCCGCAGGCTGTCCACTGTTGCCTTCTGGATGAACGGCAGCCAGGTGAGATTGAACCCTTCACGCTGTTTGAATTCTGCCTTATGGCGGTCCCGCAGGCGGCCCACCCGGGTCAATTCCACGTCAAAAACCGTATGGACATGGGCAGCCGTCTGCTTGGCCTGCACCATGTGATGGGCGATCTTCTTGCGCATCACCGACATGGGCTCGCGCAGGTCCCGTGCCGAACCGAAGGCCACTGGCGAGGGGCCGAAGGCGGGTGCGGCCGGTGCTGCGACCCCTCCGGGTGCCGCGGCGGATGGCGCAGTGGCGGCGCCGCCTCCGGCGATGAACGCCTCCATGTCCTTGCGGGTCACCCGCCCTGAAATTCCCGTACCTGTCACCTGGGAGATGTCGATGTCGTGTTCGGAGGCCATGCGGCGCACCACCGGTGACGAGCGCGTGCGGCGCAGTTCGTCTTTGCCGGCGTCGGCGCGGGAGGGGGCACCGGTGGCCGCAGGGGCGGCCGGTGGGGCGGCCGCGGGTGGGGCGGACTTCTCTTTTGCCTTGACCGGCGCCGGTTTCGCGCTTCCAGCCGCACCGGTGGCAGGCTTTTCGCCCGCGGCGCCGATGGTGGCGACTTCTGTATTGACTTCGACGGTTTCGCCTTCCTGGGCGAAGATCTCGAGCAGGATGCCGGCAGCAGGGGCAGGAATCTCGGCATCCACCTTGTCGGTGGAGATCTCGAAGAGCGGTTCATCCCGCTCGACGCTGTCACCCACCTTCTTGAACCACTTGGTGATGGTTCCCTCGGCGATGGATTCGCCCATCTGGGGCATGATGACCTTGGTCGTCATTGGTATTCCTCAGTAGTCGAGCAGTTTGCGGGCCGCCGCCGTCACCGTCCCGGCATTGGGCAGGAAGGCATCTTCCAGGGGCTGGCTGTAGGGCACGGGTGTATCGGGAGGTGTCACCCGGAGGATGGGGCCATCCAGGTATTCGAACGCCTCCTCCGCGATGATGGCGGCAAGCTCGCCGCCGAGGCCGCCGGTGCGTGTGGCTTCGTGGAGAAGGATGACCTTGCCGGTGCGCGCCACGGCAGCCAGGATGGCCTCGTTGTCCAGAGGCAGGAGGGTGCGCAGATCCAGAACCGTGGTGGAGACGCCGTCGTTCTCCAGTTCCGAGGCGGCTTTCAGTGCAGTGTGCACCATGGCGCCGTAACTGATGATGGTCAGGTCGTCTCCCTGGCGCCGCAGCGCCGCCTTCCCCAGGGGGATGATCTCATCGCCGGGTGTGAGTTCTTCTTTGATATGGCGGTACAGGAGCTTGTGCTCGAAGAAGAGCACAGGATCGGGATCGCGGATAGCTGCCTTGATCAGGCCATGGGCGTCACGGGCCGTGGAAGGCTGCACCATCTTGAGACCCGGCGTATTCAGAAAGAAGGCCTCCACGTTGCCCGAATGGAACGGGCCGGCGTGCACGCCGCCGCCGGCGGGCCCACGGATGACCATGGGAACGCCTATCCCGGTGCGATAGCGGCTGGAAGCGGCAAAGTTGGTGATCATGTTGAAGGCGCAGGCGATGAAATCGATGAACTGCATCTCGGCCACGGGCCGCATCCCCATCATGGCGGCGCCGATGGCGGCTCCCACGATGGCGGCTTCCGAGATGGGCGTATCCAGAACCCGGTCAGGCCCGAACCGGTCCAGCATGCCGCGGGTGACCTTGAAGGCGCCGCCGTAGGCACCCACATCTTCGCCCAGGACGAAAACGGACTCATCCGCCTCCATCTCCTCCCAGATGCCCTTACGGATGGCGTCCAGATAGGTCGTCTCAGGCAACGGTGCCCCCACTGTGGCCGGTACCCCTTCCATGGGTGTCCCTGGCCATGGATTCAGATATGGATGTAATGACCGTCGATCCCATGGGCCGCCTCACCCACCGCCTCCGAGAGAGTTGGGTGGGCGTGGATCGTGCGCACCAGTTCTTCACTGGTGGTTTCCAGGTTGAGGGCGGCGCTGGCCTCGGCGATGAGTTCCGTGGCCCGTGGCCCGATGATGTGGACACCCAGGACCTGATGGTACCGGGCCTCTGCGACAATCTTGACGAAGCCATCGGTGGTGCCGCTGATGCGAGCCCGGGCCACCGGCATCATGGGATACCGGGATGTCTTGACGTCATGGCCCCGCAGGCGTGCTTCGGCCTCGCTCAGGCCGACACTGGCCACTTCGGGCTCACAATAGGTCACAGAGGGGACCAGGTCGTAGTTCAGCGGCCGGGTTTTTGCGCCGGCTGCTGTCTCGGCGGCGACGATGCCCTCATGGCTGGCCACATGGGCCAGCATGGGATGCCCGCGCTCGGCCAGGCGGACGATGTCGCCGATGGCGTAGATGCCGTCCACGCCGGTGCGCAGGTGAGCGTCCACCGTGATGAATCCCTCTTCGGTGGTCAGTCCGACCGTCTCCAAGCCGAGCTTTTCGGTCACCGGCTCCCTTCCCACCGCCACCAGGGCCATCCGGCTCTCGATTTCACGAATCTTTCCCTCGCCGGTGGCGGGGGCGAGGCGCGTGGTGACATGGCCATCCCCGACCGTCATGGCTTCGGCCATCATGCCCGTGAGGATGTCGATCTTGCGCTTACGGAACGCACGCTGGATCTCTTTGCTGACCTCCTCGTCCTCCACCGGCAGGGCCCGGGGCAGCATCTCCACTACGGTGCACTGGCTGCCAAAGCGACTGAAAATGGAGGCAAACTCCATCCCCACGGCACCGGCGCCGAGAATCAACAGCGACTCAGGAACCTTCTCCAGCCTGAGAATATCGTCGCTATCGAGGATGACCTGGCCGTCCCGCTGGAGGTGGGGCAGGCCCCGGGGGCGGGAACCGGTGGCCAGGATGATCCGGCCGGCCGACAGTTCGGTGACCGTGCCATCCGCGGATGTCACCCGCACCATTCCCGGGCCCGCCAGGGCACCGGTGCCGGTGAAAACGGTGATCTTGTTCTTCTTCATAAGAAAGGCCAGGCCTTTGGCCTGATCTTCGACCACCTTCTGCTTGCGGTCCTGGACGGCCCGCCAGTCGAAGGTGACTTCGCTGGTCCGGATACCGAACTCTTTGGCGCGGCGCGCCATCTCCAGGACATGGGCGGCTTCCAGAAGGGCCTTGGTGGGGATGCAGCCCAGGTGGAGGCAGGTGCCGCCCAGGGCCTTTTCCTTTTCCACCAGGGCGGTCCGGAGGCCGAGCTGGGCGGCACGGATGGCGGCCACGTACCCGCCCGGGCCACTGCCGATGACCGTGAGGTCGAATTTTTCAAGGCCAGCGGCCAAAGCAGTCTCCTGATCTACCGAAGGATGAGGTCGCGCGGAGGACATGGAGCCGGAAGCGGGCATTATACCATTCCCACGGGAGGCCGCGAGAGGCCGCACGGCCCATTCGGTGGGTTTCTTGACGCTTTTCAGGGCCTCTGGTAGCATCGCCAAATCTGATTCAGAATGGGGCTGTGGCGCAGCTGGGAGCGCGCTTGAATGGCATTCAAGAGGTCACGGGTTCGATCCCCGTCAGCTCCACCATGGTCGGATTTCACATTCCATTTCCCGCAAAGCTTTGTACATCAACAGGCCGCGGTGGTGCCGCGGACCCGGGGCTGACCGGCCGCGCGCGGGGGGTAGGCAGATGAAGATTGTCGTTTGTGTGAAGCAGGTCCCGGATTCGGATGCCGCCCTGGCGGTCAACGCCGACAGGACCTGGATCGTCGATTCCGGTATCAACTTCGAGCTCAATCCTTACGATCGCTACGCCCTGGAAGAGGCCCTGAGGATCAAGGAAGCTGGCGAGGGAGAGGTCGTTGCCGTGTCCCTGGGGCCGGCTCGGGCCGCCCAGGTCCTCAAGACCTGTCTGGCTACCGGTGCCGACCGGGCCATTCATCTCAAGGACGAGGCGTTCCAGGGCGGCGACCCCTGGGCCAACGCCCAGGCACTGGCCGCCGCCATCCGCACGGTCGAGCCCGATCTGGTGCTGTGCGGTTTCCAGGCCAACGATGACACGCTGGCCCAGACGCCGGTCCTGCTTGCCGAGATGCTGGGGATGCCCCATGCCACAGGCGCCATGAAGATCGAGAAGACCGACACCGGTGTGCGGGTGGCGCGAGAACTGGAGGCGGACCGCCGGGAAGTGGTGGATCTGCCCCTGCCCGCCGTGATCACGGTGCAGACCGGGATCAACGAGCCGCGCTACGCCTCCATCAAGGGAATCATGGCCGCCAAGCGCAAAGAAATGAAGACGCCCGGCCCGGCGGATCTGGGCATCGATCCATCCCAGGTCGGCGCCGCCGGTTCGCGCCTGCGTTTCTTCGACCTGGCGGTGCCCCCCAAGAAAGAGGGGGGAGAGGTCCTGACAGGGTCCACGGAAGAGATCGCCGTAGCACTGGTGAAACGAATCCGCGAGAACACGGGGGTGCTGTGATGGCCGGAAAGATTCTGACCGTTGTTGAAACCGACGCGGGGCGCGTGCGCGATTACAGCTATGAACTGGTGACCCTGGCTCGCGAGCTGGCCCAGGCCACCGGTGGCACGGCCTGCGCCGCTGTCCTTGGGGATGACCCGGTGGCGGCTGCCACCCAGGTTGCGGGACATGGCGTCGAGACGGTTTACGCCGTCAAGGATCCGGCCCTGGCCGCTTACACAGCCGACGGGTGGGTGGCGGCCCTCAAGAAACTGATTGCCGATGAGGGGGTGGAATTTGTGTTGTTTTCCCATACGCCTCTTGGCTGGGATGCGGCGCCCAGGCTGTCGGCAGTCCACGGCCTGCCGGCCCTCACCGAAGTCGTGGCGGTGGAGGATGGCGGCAAGGTCTGGACCCGCCTGATGTTCAATGGCAAATTCCAGGTGAAAATGTCCCTCGAGGGCACGCCGGCCGTGGTGACCGTGCAGAAGGGCGCTTTCGCCCCCTGTGAAGAGCAGGGAGATGGGGCGGTGAGGGAGGTCGCGGCCGGCCTGGAACCCACTGCTCTTCGGCAGAAATATGTTGAAACCACATCGGAGCCGGCCGAGGGGAAGGTGGATCTGGCCAGCGCCGACATCATCGTCGCCGGCGGCCGCTCTCTTGGCAGCATGGAGAAATTCGGTATCATCAAAGAGTTGGCGGATGCCCTTGGTGGCCAGGTGGGAGCGTCCCGGCCGGTGACCGACGCCGGCTGGCTCCCCCATGAGCACCAGGTGGGCTCGTCGGGCATCACTGTCAAGCCAAAGCTGTATATTGCGTCCGGAATTTCTGGAGCCATCCAGCACATCGTGGGGATGAAACAATCCGGTTATATTGTTGCCATCAACAAGGACAAGGAAGCTCCCATTTTCGAGGTGGCTGATGTCTGCGTCATCGGTGATCAGTTTGAGATCGTGCCGGCTCTGACCAAGGCAATTCTCGAAGCGAGGGGCCACGGATAGGGAAACGCCGTTGCCCGGAGGAGGGTGCTCATGACGACGATCAAACCGCGGAGCCGATCCGATGTGGTCACCCGCGCTGTCCGCAGCAAGAGGATCCTCTACGACAATCTCAGCAAGTCGTCCCATGTTCTCAATGAGACGGCGGAGTTCATCTGGAATCTTTGCGACGGCGAGCACACCATCAGTGAGATCGCCAGCGAAGTCCGGGCCTTTTTCGATGTTCCCCCGATGCCGACCTGGAATCCGACATCCAACGGACTCTGGGCGTGCTGATGAAAAAAGGCCTGCTGGTCACCCCAGGCAACGGCCGAGATCAATCCTGAAGGCAGTTTGAGCTCGGCAGCCGTTCAAGCCGGCTCGACCCAGCGGCCGTGGTCCTTGATGAGCTGGACCAGGCGCTCGTCGGCATGGGCCAGGTCGATATCCTTGGCGACCATCTCATGGCCCACGAAGAGAGCCACCTTGCCGGGCCCCCAGCCCACGTAGCCGAAATCGGCGTCGGCCATCTCGCCGGGGCCGTTGACGACGCAGCCCATGATGGCGATCTTGAGGCCCTTCAAGTGCCCCGTGCGCTCTTTGATGCGCCGGGTGGTCTCCTCCAGATCGAACATGGTGCGGCCGCACGAGGGGCAGGAGATGAACTCGGTCTTGACGACGCGGACTCGTGTGCCCTGGAGGATGGTGTAGGCCAGCTCCCGGGCGCGGTGGAGATCGGCGGGGGCGTCTGAGCGTTCGCCCCGGGCGTTGCGGATCTCAACCCGGACCGCATCTCCCATCCCATCGCAAAGAAGTGAGCCCAGCCGGGCGCCCACGGCCAGGGAGCCGTTCTCTTCGCCGGCGGACGGCCGGTCCACCAGGATCAGAGAGGGGTGCAGGTCGGCAGCCGCCAACCGTTCGGCCAGCAGGCGGTAGGCGCCGACGCCGCCCGGGGCAAATCCCGGCTCCAGGGCGACCTGAGTGTGGGGCAGGCCGGCCCGGCGTGTATGCTCCAGGAGATCCACGGCCAGGTGGGCCGCCACGTCGGCGTGGGTCCCCGGCGCCGCCGGCGTCAGCACCCAGCAGATGGGGCGGCCGACCATGCCGGCCAGATCCAGGCCGACGCCGCGCTTGAGCAGGCCGTCCTCGTTGAGGGGAGCATGCACCCTGAAGGCGAGACGCTGCACGCGGCGGACCAGGCGGGCGAAAGCGCCATGGGCTTCGGCGTGGAGGAAGGCTGCCGTGGGGCGGGCCGTGATGGCGAGGTCCGGGGCCAGTTCGGCGGCCAGGTCCACCAGCCGTTCCATGTCATCCACCTGGCGGGGCCGGCTGACGACCACTTCCAGGATTTCGCACGGGGTATCGGCACCGGCTGCGGATCGGGTCAGGATCTCCAGTGCCCGACGGGCGGTTGCTTCGTCGGCCGGCGGGGCGGAGAGAAGGTTCTCCACCCGGATGGGGGCGTTGCCGCCGCAGGTCACGCCGCCGATGGACACGGCGGCTGCCGGGCGCCGCCGGTAGTCGTAAGGCCGGCGGGTTTCTCTCACCCCGGACAGGGCGGGCGAAGTCACCGGCAAGGAACGTTCATTGTAGGGTTGCACCAGGGCCCGGGCTACAGGGATCTCCGCCACGGGGTCTTCCGTGAGGGAGACACGTACCGTGTCACCGATGCCATCGTCCAGCAGGGCACCGATACCGATGGCCGATTTGATGCGCCCGTCTTCGCCGTCGCCGGCTTCTGTCACGCCCAGATGGAACGGGTAGTCCATTCCCTCCGCATCCATGCGCGCCGCCAGGAGCCGATACGCCTGGATGGCCACCATGGTATGGCTGGCTTTCATGGACAGGATGATGTCGTGGAAATCCAGCCGCCGGCAGATGCGAACGAACTCCAGGGCCGATTCCACCATGCCCAGGGGCGTATCGCCATAGCGGTTGAGAATGCGGTCCGAAAGGGACCCATGATTGGTGCCGATGCGCAGCGCCACCCTACGTGGCGCGCAGGCATGGATGAGGGGTGTCAGCTTTTCTTGCAGACGCTCCAGTTCGGCGTTGTACTGTTCATCGCTGTATTCACGCACGGCAAAGCGTTTCTTGTCGGCGAAGTTGCCGGGATTGATGCGCACTTTTTCGACGTAGGGCACGGCCAGGAGGGCGGCCTGGGGAGAGAAATGGATATCCGCCACCAGGGGCACCCGCAGGGCCCGTTCTTTCATGCCGGCGCGGATCCTGGGCAAAGCTTCGGCGTCAGCGGACGAAGGAACCGTGATCCGCACGATCTCGCAGCCTGCCGCCACCAGGCGCTCGATCTGAGCCACGGTGGCGGCCACGTCGGTGGTGGCCGGCGTGGTCATGGACTGCACGCGAATGGGATTATCGCCGCCAATCCCCACGTCGCCGACCTGCACCACGCGAGTCGGCCGGCGGGTGTAGGCGAACGGCGAAGGGCAATAGGGTGGGGTCTCGAGAAGGTCGATCATGGGCGGATCTTACTGCGCCAGGCCCTGGCGAAGCCAGACGTCCTCTCCGGGTCCGTCATGGCGGCCATCCACAGCAGGCCAGGGGTGGTTGCCTTGGTGCCGGCCGCCTCCTTATCATGATGAGCCGGGATAGGGAGATGACCATGAAACGCACCGTGGTGGATATCGAGACCGTAGGCCAGCCGCTGTCGGCAGTGGACGAGCGTTTCCATGACAAGCTCCTGGGCTGGTTTGACCCCGGCCCGGCTGGAACCGAGATGGACGATGAGCGCCGCCGGGAGGCCGAGCGGCGGTTCTCCCTCTGGGGTCCCACCGGTCAGGTCATCGTCATCGGCATGCACAATCCCGATTCGGAGAAGAGCAAGGTGCTTGCCTCAGATGACGAAGCGGGGCTGCTGCGTGAATTCTGGGGACTGGTGAAGGCCTTCGACCTGACCATCACGTTCAACGGCAAGCAATTTGATTATCCGTACCTGAAAATGCGCTCGGCTATCCAGGGAGTCGTGCCCTCGCTGGCACTGGATTGCCGGCGCTTCACCCGCCATCCCCATTATGATCTGCGCGAGGTTCTCAGCAATTTCGGCGCCTGGCGTCATGGCAGCCTTGACTTCTATTGCTCGATTTTCGGCATCGCGTCTCCCAAGCAGGCGTTGTCCGGTGACAAGGTGGGGGAAGCCTATGCCCAGGGTCGGCTGCAGGAGATCGCCGACTATTGCCAGGCCGATGTGGAGGCTACCGGCGCGCTCTACATGCGCGTGAAGGAAGCCATGGCCTGACAGAAAAAGGGCCGTCCCCGTAAGGACGGCCCTTGGTGGAAACCCTTGTCAGCCAGGTGCTACTTGGCGAAGCGGAAGGCGGCTCGCCGGTTCTTGGCCCAGGCCGATTCGTTGTGCCCCGGGTCGGCCGCTCGCTCCTCGCCATAGGAGATGGTCGAAATGCGGCCCGGGTTGACACCTCGGGCAGACATCTCGCTGCGGGCCGCGGTCGCGCGACGGTCCCCCAGGGCCAGGTTGTATTCGATGGTGCCGCGTTCGTCGCAATGTCCTTCGATGATGACCTTCAGGTCCGGATACTTTTGCATGAGAGCGGCATTGGCATCCAGGATAGGAAGGGCATCATCACGAATGGCCGACTTGTCGAAGTCGAAATGGATCAGCCGCAGTTGCGCGTTCAGCGTCGCCAGAGAAGGCCGTGCCGGTTCAGGTGTCGGCTCCGGCTTGGACGGTGGAGGTGGCGGCGGTGGCTCGGGTGCCGGCGCCGCGGCCGGTGGCGGGGCCGGTTGGGTGGGCTCCACAGGCGGCTTCTTCTTGCAGCCGGTGACGCCCGCCAGGCTGACCAGCAGGGCCAGCGAGAGAACAGAGGTGAGCAGACGAGACTTCTTCATTTCGGAAATCCTCCCAGGAACCTGGCGAAAGAACCTTCACCCGCCACCCAAGCCTCCTCGATGGCGCTGTCAGACTAACACCGTAAAAGGCGGGTTTCAATGGCTGCTCAGCCCCTTCTGAGGGAGCAGGCCGGCCAGCAGATCATCGAATGACCCGATCAGTGCCGACCAGTCATAGCGGAGCATGTCCTGAGCCAGCTTCTCCTGCTCCAAGGCGGGAGGCAGACCCGTGCGCAGCAGCGTTTCCAGCCGTCTGACCAGATCTGCGCGGCTGTCGTAGAGGCAGGCATCATGCCAGGCTGTGGGCAGAACTTCAGGATAGGCCAGGCGCCGGGGCAGCAGGGGCCAGGCGCCACAGGCGACCGCCTCCACCACCGAGACCCCGAAGTTCTCCTGGAGGGCGGTGGAAACGACAATGTCGGCCTTGCCCAGAAGTCGAGCGTAGTCCCGGCGGTTGGGAACATAGCCGTAACTCAGGATCCGATCGTGATGGCGCCGGCGGGCGGCAAGAAACGGCTTCGGCTTCACCTGGGAGCAGGCACCCGCGAGAATGAGGCGGTAGTCCAATCCGGCGTCGGCCAGGCCGTCCATGACTGAAAAGAACAATTCCGGATCTTTGTCGAACTCCCAGCGATGGTTCCAGAGGATGACGGGTGGGCCGTCCCGGGCACCCCTGCCGGCGTGGCGCCGCAGCCAGTGGAGATCACAGCCCACCGGCAGCACTCGGCTGCGGCCCCGGAGGGAGGGCACCGGGTCGGGGAGAGGACAGTCAGGCATGGCGGCCAGATGCCGGGGCACGGAGGCGAAGAAGGCATCCCGGTGGGTGCGGGAGTTGAAAATCAGGCGTTCCGCCGCCTGTGCCGAGGCCAGGTTGATGAAACCGAAGTGAAGGTCGGACTGATCATTCTCCGGCAGCGGGTAGTCCATCTGGTTCTCATGGAAGTAAAGAACGTGAGGCCGGTCGGCCAGGCCTGAAAGCGCCCTGAACTCAGCCAGATTCATCATGTCGGAAGCCATGACCAGATCCCAGACCCGCCGCCGGCGCTGTCGGATCTTGGAGGCCAGCAGCATGGCGGCACCGCGCATCCGCCACTTCCAGAAGCGGTCGGGCAGGGTCAGAAGGTCGATTTCATGGCTGGAATGAGTCGCCAGACCCTCGGCGAAGGCCTTATGGGAGCCGCCGTTGTAGGGGGACAAGAGGAGGACGCGGGCCATCGCCCCATTCTAGCCATGGTGGTGCGGAGATTGTGGTTTTCATCCTGGGACAGGTGTCCCACGGCGTGTTCCCCGGCGGACACAGCCCAGCCAGGCTATTCCCCCTAAGCCTTTGAGCCTCAGTTAGTTGACGTTGCTCCTCAGCAGGCAGGCTCCTTGCACTCCCCGGCCTCGTGGACTGGCCGCTCACACCCATCGACCGTTTGCAGCATTTCCAGCCGCCCTTCTGTCCCCGGCGCCGCTGCCCGGACCACCACGCCGTCTCGCCACCCCGATTCATCCGCCACGGCTCATACCCGACCCGGCGTGGTTTTTGGGTGCCGCGTTTTCGCTGCCGGCGCTGCGGCGGGACCTTCTCGCGCCGGGCTTTTTCTCTCACTTATTACCTCAAGCGCCCGGAACTCCTGCCCCGCATCGCCGCGGGACTCCAGGCTGCTTCCGCCCACCGCCAGCTCGCGCGCACCCTGGGATGCGCCCCCTCGACGGTGACCCGCCTCTCGGCCCG
>JAPUKF010000275.1 GCA_027295805.1 Acidobacteriota bacterium
CCATCAACGAAGCCATGCGCGACTGGGTGACCCATGTCGGCCATACCGCCTTCATCCTTGGCTCGGTCCTGGGACCCCACCCCTATCCCATGATGGTGCGCGATTTTCAGTCCGCCATCGGCCGCGAGGCACGCGAGCAGATCCTGGATGCCGAGGACCGCCTGCCGGATCGTCTGGTGGCGTGCGTGGGGGGAGGCTCCAACAGCATCGGGCTGTTCAGTGAATTCCTGGCCGACGAGGGTGTGGCCATGGTCGGCGTGGAAGCCGGTGGCGAGGGCGTGGCCAGCGGCCGCCATGCGGCGCGCTTTGCCGGCGGCGCCCCGGGCGTGTTCCAGGGGACGTTGACGCAGGTTTTGCAGGACGCCCATGGAAATATCCTGACCACCCACTCGGTTTCTGCTGGTCTGGACTACCCGGCAGTCGGGCCGGAGCATTCTCGCCTCCAGCAGATGGGCCGTGTGAAGTACGTGGATGTTGGCGACGGGGAAGCCCTGGCCGGGTTCCATTTCCTGGCGCGCCGGGAGGGCATCATCCCGGCTCTGGAACCCAGCCATGCGGTGGCCTGGGTGATGCGAAAGGACGCCCTGGAGCCCGATGAGCTGGTCATCATCAACCTCTCGGGCCGTGGTGACAAAGATCTGGATGAAGTGGCCCGGCAGGGCGGGATGGGTGCATGAGGAGGCTGGCATGAGACGGATTGCCGACGCCCTGGAGGAGTGCCGTCATGACGGCCGCCTGGCATTCATTCCTTATCTCACCGCGGGAGATCCTGAACTCGAGACCACCCTGGACCTGGTGCGCATGCTGGCAGATGAAGGGGCGGATATTGTTGAACTGGGCGTGCCGTTTTCCGATCCCCTGGCCGACGGTGTCACCAACCAGCGGGCCGCCAGGCGCGCCCTAGCGGCGGGGATGAATCTGGCCGGGGTTCTTGATCTGGTGGCCCGGGTGCGGAAGACAGTCAAAGTTCCGATAGTGCTGTTCACCTATTTCAATCCCATCTACCGCATGGGGGTGGAGAAATTTGCCAGCCGGGCCTCCCAGGCGGGCGTGGACGGGGTTCTGGTGACCGATCTGCCGCCCGATGAAGATAAAGGGTATCGGCGGACTCTCACGGCCACGGGGCTGGATCCGATCTTCATGCTGGCTCCCAACAGCAGTGCCCGGCGCCGGGAACTGATCGCGGCCTGCACAGGGGCCTTTATCTATTACATCTCCCGGACTGGTGTCACGGGCGCCCGGGATGATCTGCCCGCCGGCTTGCGCCAGGACGTGGCGCGCCTGCGTCTCACCTGTAATCGGCCTGTGGTGGTGGGTTTCGGTGTGAGTCGCCGGGAGCATCTGGTAGCACTGGAGGGAACGGCGGATGGAGTTGTGGTGGGGTCCGCCCTGGTGCGCGTCATCGAAGAGGTGGGCGGCGGTCCTGCCGCGGTGACTGCGGTGAGAGATGTTGTGCGCAATCTTCTGGGGAACGTCTGATGAATGCTGCCGAACGCATTGCCGCCCTGCGAGCCGAGATCGATACGGTGGATGAAGATCTGGTGCGGCTTCTCAACCGGAGGGCAGGCTGGGCGCTCAAGATAGGCCGGTCCAAGCGGGCCATGGGTCTCAGGATCTACGAACCGGAGCGCGAATCGGAGATCATCGCCCGGGTTGGCCGATTGAATGGTGGGCCGCTGTCCCGGGCAGCATTACAGCGCTTGTTCGAGCGCATCATTGATGAATCGCGGAGCCTGGAACGTGTGCCGGAGGAAAGTACGGGCAGTGACGCGCAGCCGAGCGGGAATTCGGCATCATGAGGAGAATCTGAGATGGTGATTGTCATGAGCCCCGGCGCCACGGAGGCGCAGGTGCAGAAGGTTATCGAAGCCCTGGTTGAGCGCGGTTTCGATGCCCACCGTTCCACTGGAACCACCCGCACCGTGATTGGGGCGGTGGGGAAGACCGGGAGTGCCGACCCGCGGGATTTTCGTCTCCTGGGCGGTGTTGCCGATGTGGTGAGAATCTCCGAGCCGTACAAGCTGGCCGGGCGGACATTTCAGTCTGAAGATACCCGCATCCAGGTTGCCGGTGTGGAGATCGGTGGTCCTGAAGTTGTGGTCATGGCCGGGCCGTGCGCCGTGGAGAGCCAGGAACAGGGCCACCAGGCGGCGGCCGCCGCCGCTGCCGCCGGTGCGCGTATTCTGCGGGGAGGTGCGTTCAAGCCCAGGACCTCGCCTTATACTTTTCAGGGCCTGGGCGCTGAAGGGCTGGGTTTCTTGAAAGTAGCTGGCCGGGAGCATGGCCTGGCGGTGGTCTCGGAGATCCTCGATACCCGGGACGTGCCCCTGTTCGTGGAGCAGGTTGACATCATTCAGGTGGGCGCACGCAACATGCAGAACTTCGCCCTGCTGAAAGAACTGGCCCGGGTGCAGAAGCCAGTGCTTCTCAAACGGGGTATGAGCGCCACTCTCAACGAGCTTCTCCTGTCCGCCGAGTACCTGATGTCCGGCGGCAACAGGCAGGTGATTCTCTGCGAGCGGGGGATCCGCACTTTCGAGACCTCCACCCGCAACACCATGGATCTTTCGGCCATTCCCGTGCTCAAGAGTCTGAGTCACCTGCCGGTCATCGCGGATCCCAGCCACGGGACAGGCTTGCGCGATTTCGTCGTGCCCATGGCGCGCGCCGCGGTGGCCGCGGGTGCTGACGGCTTGCTGGTGGAGGTTCATCCCCATCCGGAAGAAGCGCTCTCTGATGGCGCCCAGTCGTTGCCTCCGGAAATGTTTGCTTCCCTCATGGCCCAGATCAGGATCATCGTGACCGCCATGGATCGGACCCTGTCCCAACCCGGGGCTGCCACCGCGGCCGGTGCAGGCGGCTGATGCGCCGAGAGGACCACCGGTTTCGGCGGATCGGGTTGCTGGGTCTGGGTGCCATGGGGTGCTCCCTGGGGCTCGCCCTGCGGCGCACCGGGAACCTGCAGGTGACAGGCTACGATCCATCCCCGGCCGGAAAGATGGCCCTGACGCGAGGCGCCGTTCAGACCCTCGCCGGCAGCCCGAAGGATGCCGTCGCCGGTGCCGACCTGGTGGTGCTGGCCATGCCGGCCCATATCATCGTGAACGAGATGTCCCATCTGGCCAAGATGGTGACGGGGGGAGCCCTGGTGACCGATCTTGGCGGCAGCAAGGAAGTCATCCTGGATGCCGCCGCCGCGCACCTGCCTGCCTCGGTGCATTTCATTGGTGGTCATCCCATGGCCGGAACGGAGAAGGCCGGCGCCGCCGCGGGAGATGGAGATCTGTTTGCCGGGCATGCCTGGGTGCTCTGCCCCCCGGCCAAGGGGGCAGGGGATGGCCTGGCGAGGCTGGAAGCGCTCATTGTCAGCCTGGGGGCCGTTCCCGTGGTCATGCCGGCCGCACATCATGACCGCGTGGTCGCCGCTATCTCTCACCTGCCCCAGCTTGCCGCCGTGGCGCTTCTGAAATTGATCGGAGACGGCGGCCACCCCCAGGAGATGATATCGCTGGCGGGTGGGGGCTTGAGGGACATGACCCGTATCGGTGCCAGTCCCTATGAGATGTGGAAGGGCATCCTGAAGACCAACGCAGCACCGGTGCGCGAGGCTCTCAGGTCGTTCATCGGCTGTCTTCAGGAGATGGAAGACGAACTGGCTGCTGCGGGGGATGAGCCCCTGGCCGCTGCTTTCCGCAGCGCCCGGGCAACGCGCGACCTCATGGCAGCCACGGCCTTGCCGGATGAATCTGAAGCATGATCCCGGCCCGGTTTCCGGGGGCAAACGGTGACATGGCAACCTGTGCTCTTCCCAGGCCGTTCAAGCAGGTGGGATAGTGAGAGCCGACTTCAGGAGTGACGTGGTGAGAGATTTTCCATGGTGGCGTGGTAGAGGGTCGCGGGTTTTTCTGGTGCTCCTGGCTTCCATGAGACTGGTGGCGGCGGCTTCCACCCCGCTGGATGCGCCTCCTCCGGAAACGGATCTGAGAATCCAGATCAGTCCTGCGGCGGTGGAGAAATTAATCGCCGCTGTGGTGCCGTATGAACTGACGCTGGACGCGGGCTTGTTCGAGGAGGTGGTGAGCCTCAGTGAGCCGCGCAATCTTGAGTTCTTCTCCGGAGGCATCCGCCTGGAGATGCTGGCCACAGGCAGTCCTATCGGTTTTCGCGCAACCATTCATCCGGTGATTCGCCTGGAGCGAGAGGCCGCCTCGCGCCAGTATCGCGTCCGGATTGAATCGTTGCCGGTTGATCTGGGCCTGGCCGGAACCTTCGACCTGGCGCTGGCGATCCCTCCATTCCCCATCAAGACCCTTTCCGAGTTTTTCCTGAGCACACCCGGCAAGGAGATTCCCATGGGGATGGAGATCCTGGAGATCCAGGTGAACCGGCGAGGTATCGAACTTCTCATGGGGACACGCTTCCCCTGAGGAGGCCTCACCGCCGGGCCATGACCCGCCGCAGGCCATCTCCCAGCATGTTGAAGGAAAGAACGGCGCCTGTGAGCAGCATCCCAGGAAAGGTCGCCACCCACCATGCCTGGGCGAGAGCCGGCCGTGCGCTGGCGATGATGTTCCCCCAGCTGGCATGGGGGGGAGGGACTCCCAGGCCGAGGTAAGACAGGCCGGCCTCCACCAGCATGGTTTCGCCGATCCGCAGGCTGGCGGCGACCAGCAACGGCGCCGCGGCGTGGGGCAGGAGATGACGTACCAGGATACCGGTCCGCCCGCGTCCGGCCGCCCTGGCGGCGTGGACGAACGGTTCATCCCGCAGGGAGAGGATCTGTGCGCGCACCAGGCGCGCTGGCGCCATCCAGCCGGTGGCCGCCAGAACCAGGGTGGCGGCTGCCAGGGAGCCGGGTATCACCGCCAGGACCAGAAGCACTAGGAAGATGCGGGGAAAAGCGAGGAACGTATCGGTGAGGCGCATGAGCAGGGCATCCAGACGCGTGCCGGCCATGCCGGCCACGCCCCCCACCAGGGCTCCCAGGAGGACGGCCAGGAGGGCTGCTGCCAGGCCTATCCCGAGGGAGATGGGTGCCGCCGCCAGCAGGCGGCTGAGGAGGTCGCGGCCGAGATGATCCGTTCCCAGCCAGTGGTGCCGGACACGGTGCCAGTCGGCCGGGCGCGTGCCCCTCAGGTCTGCTCGGGGAAGCGAGCTCCAGCTCCCACCCCGGCGGAAGCGGACCAGGTCGCCCTGGAGATCCACAGCGTTGGCAGCGATGGTGCCGCCCTGCCGGCGCAGGAGAAGATGGACGGCAGCTCCCGGAGGCAGGTTCTGGGTGGCGGCACCGTCACCGATGCGGTTGGGATCCTGGGGCATGAGAGCAGGCGCCAGGAGAGCCGTGACCAGATAGCCACAACTGACGACCAGAGACACACGGGTCATGACATCACCGGTGAGGTGGTGCCACGAGCCCGACCCCGACGAGGCCCGCCCGGGGATCGCGTTGCGATCCCCCAGCAGGGCGAGCCCCAGGAGAGCCAGCGAGGACCAGGCGGCCAGGGACTGCCGGGGAGGCCCGGAGATCAGGGCCGGTGCCAGCATCTCCCATCGCCATGTCCACAACAGGATCTGAGAAACCCCCAGAGCGGCGAGGCTGAAAGCAAGGCCGTGGTGTCCGGTGGTCCAGGCACGAAAACCCGGCAGCCGGGTGAGGCCTCGTCGCATCATGACGCGGTTCGTCTCGGACGTGTGCGGGGGTCCGCCAGGGAGATTGCCATGTCGGCCGCCAGGTTGCCCAGAACCACCATGGAAGCCGTGAGCAGGGTCGCGGCCTGGACAACGGGATAGTCGCGGGCCAGGATGGCCTGATAGGTCGTCTGGCCCAGCCCGGGCCATGAGAAGACCACCTCCACCAGGAGGGCGCCGGACAGCAGCGCCGGCAGCGCCAGTCCCAGCAGCGTGATGAGGGGCAGAATGGCCTGGCGGAGCCCGTGCCGAAAGAGGAGGCGCCATTCGGGAAGCCCCCTTGCCCGGGCTGCCTGCAGGTTCTCGTGAGCCAGAACTTCCAGCAGGCTGCTGCGGGCATGCCGGATCACCACGGCCAGTCCGGCCAGGGTCAGGGTGGCCACAGGCAACACCATGTGACGCCCCACATCGTACAGATGGCCCAGGAGACCCGCTGTGGGCGTGCTCAGGGATGAAAAATGGGATGGTGGCAGCCATGCCAGTCGCAGGGAAAAGAGGAGAACCATGAGGATGCCCAGCCAGAAGACCGGTATGGAATACAGAGCCAGAGCCAGGCTGGAGATGGCGTGATCAAGGACACGGCCGCGGTGCAAGGCGGCCAGGGCTCCCAGTAGGATCCCGAGAGTGAATTGCAGCAGCAAAGCCGCGCCTGCCAGGAGCAGGGTCGGCCCCACGGCGGGGGCGATGATCTCGCCGACAGGACGTCCTCTTGAAGTGGAGAGGGGCAGGTCGCCGCGCAGCGTGGCGAAGAGTTGTCGCGTGTACTGAATGATGAGCGGGCGATCCAGGCCGTAAACCTGGTTGAGACGTTCCTGGTCCTGGCGGCTGATCTGAGGGCTGGCGTAGAGATCTTCGCTGCGGCCGGGGACCAGATGTCCCACCACGAAGACAAGAGTCCAGACCAGCCAGAGCAAAGGAATGCCCGCCAGGAGACGGCGAACGATGTATCCGCCCATGGCGCCGCCTCAAGGTGCCGCTTCACCGCCGGTGAGAGACCAGTCGGCAAGGCGAAAGAGGGCGCTCTGGGCATTGGGCTGGGCGCCCTTTATGCGCGTGGAGACACCCACCAGGCGATCCTGCCAGTACAAAAAGGTGTAGGGCCGATCCTCCTGCAGGATATCCAGGGCGTGTTCAAGGGCCGGCAGGGACGAGGTGAAATCGGGTGCCCCGGCGATGCGCGCCAGTAACTCATCCAGCGCCGGGTTGGAGTAGCCCCCGAAGTTCACGCCATCCTCGACGGCGCGGGTGGAGAAGGTCGTGGCCAGGTCGATTTTTGTGGGCAGGCGCCAGCCTCCGATGTAGGCGTCAAACTCGCCCGTCCTGTGGCTGGCGCCGTAAGTTCCACGCTCCAGGGAGACAATGGTCACTTCGACGCCGATGCGCCTGAGGTCTTCCTGGATCATGAGAGCCATGTCCCGGCGCCAGGGTGCGTCGGCATTGACCTGGAGCTCGAAGGACAGGGTCCTCTCCCCGGCGTGGCGAAGACCGTTGGCGCCGCCGGCCGGCCAGCCGGCAGCGTCCAGGAGAGCCATGGCCTGAGGGGGGTCATGGGGAAGGGGCGGGCGCCCGCTCAGGCGGGTGCCGAAGACCGGCGGTACCGGCCCCGAGGCGACCCGGGCGACGCCGCGGAAGATGTCCCGGACAATGCGCTCACGGTCCATGGCCAGGGTCAGGGCACGGCGCACCCTGGGATCGGTAAATGGCCGCCGCCGGCAGTTCCAGCCGATGAAGCCGTAGTAGCGGTCCGGATACCTCCTGAGGGCGACGCCGGTGGTTTGCAGGACACGATCCATCTGCCGTGGATCAACGCGGTCCCAGAAATCCAGGTGTCCGGCCAGGAATTGCTCAAAGCCGGAGACCGCGTCGGGCAGGATGCGAAATGCCACGTGCCCCAGGCCCGGCCGGCGCGGGTCGTAATAGCGTGGATTCGCCTCCAGCTCGATGGACTGGCCGGCAGTCCAGCGGCGCATGCGAAACGGCCCGGAGACCACGTCGGGAACTCTCGGGCCGTCACTGCGCCAGCGGGAGAAGGGGATCCGGCTCCAGACATGGCTGGGTAGAATGACACCGTCGTTGGCATCCATGAGCTGGTAGGGATAAGGCCGGGAGAAGGTGAAGCGGACTGTGTGGCTGTCCAGGACCTCCACATGGGTGATCTCTTTCTTGACGTCGGCGGCGAGCCATGCCACGTCGGGATGCACGGCGGCTTCCTGGGTGAAGCGGACATCCTCCGCCGTGATCGGTGTTCCATCGCTCCATACTGCTTCGGGGCGCAGGTGGAAGGTGATGGCCAGGTTGTCCTTGCTTTGCTCCCAGCTTTGCGCCAGATCCGGGTTGAAGGAGGGAGGCCCGTCCTGAAAGTCGGCTTGTTCCTCCATCAGGGAGGCATAGATGTTGTAGGCGACATCCCGTGTGGAGGCGCGCACCGAGAGATAGGGATTCAGCGCGTCCAGATCCGCCGTCAGCCCGAGGACCGCGGTGCCACGGCCATGGTCTTCTGCCGCGCCGCCAGCGTCGTGCTCATCCGGCCCGGGAGAGGCGCAGGCCGCCAGCAGCAGAGAAGTCGTCACCGCAGCCAGAAAAAACATCACCCGGCGCAGTTTGGCTCCTCCGCTCAGCATGTGGACCTCACGGGCCGCACTCTATCCCCATCGGCGCGTCCTTGGAAGCGGGACGGGCTTGCGCCCGGGCCGGCACCTTCTCGTCAGCGTACGCGACTTCTGTCCAGGGCCGGGGGAGACTTGGGCCACGGTGGATAGTGCCGCCGCAAAAAGAGGGCGAGGTCGTGGCTGAGGTTGCCACGGATCTTGGCCAGATTTTTAGACTCCAGGGAGTCGCCATGCAGATCATAGAGCTCGCGCCTCCCGGCGGCGGGCCAGTCGAGGACATCCTCTATCACGGGTGGGCGCGGCGGTGTGACGATGAGCTTGAAGCGGCCTTCGGACAGGAGGGCCTGGCTATAGGGCGGGCGACCCTGGCCGGAGGTGATGGACCTGCCGGGCGGTGCTGACGATGTGCGCAGACGCGACGCCAGGTTATATCCATCCCCGACTCGTCCTCTGGACGTCTCCAGGCCAAGCAGATCCGCCAGGGTCGGGGTCAGGTCGTTGAGAGATGCCCATGAGCTCTCCATGGGCTCAGGCAGCGGCTTGATATCCGGCCCCAGAAGACAGATCGGCACGAGAAGCTCCTCTTCATAGAGGGTGTGGCCGTGGCTGAGCCATTGCCCGTGTTCTCCCAGGGACTCGCCGTGCACGGAAGCCACGACCAGATAGCCACCCGATGCAGCCAGAGAGGGAGCCAGTCCGGTCTCGATGATTTCGATGGCCCGGTCAAGATCCCGGACAACGGCATCATAACTGTCCAGGTAGAACCCAGCCTCGCGCATGGGGCCGTTGACGGCCGCCGCCGGCAGCATGTGGGGCGTACCTGGCCGGCTGCTCACGGCCAGGGAGAAACGCCATGCTTTGTTGCGAGCTTCAGCCCGGATGGCCAGGAGGTCGGACACCTGAGGGATGTAGGGTGCCGAGGCACCGGACAGATGCACCCAGATGAAACGGCTGCCGTCGGCCAGGCTATTGCCCGCGGCGTTGACGACGGCGGTGGCGAGGGCTGCAGCACTCTGTTCCGGCAGGGCGTGGACGTCCTTGATGCCACGGGTGAGGAAGGGCGTCGTCGCCACGTCGGTGTCGCCCAACCAGGCGGAGTTCGTGTAGCCCCGATCCGCAAGGCGCTGAGCCAGCGAGACAACTCCGCTTGCGGCCCGGTTGTCTTCATAGACACCGTGATGGGATGGGTCAAGGCCCGTGAAGAGACTGGCCAGTGCCGGGATCGTCTCCGGGACCGGCGTCCTGGCGCGTGCCAGCAGCGCTCCCCGCTGCCCCATGGCCTGGAGATAGGGCATGTGCGAGCCGCGTTCAGACCCGGGTTCCACGCGGTCGCTGCGCAGGGATGAGATTGTCACCACCACCAGGGAAGGTGGGGGGGTGGACGGTTCTGACGCAACCACCGGACTCGAGGGCAGCAGCGCTCGCAGAAGCAGGGCCAGAAGCAGCGCCCCGGCCGTGGGCCACGGAACAGACGATTTCAGCATGGGAAAATGCTAGCAAGGCCTCGCGTGCCCGTCCACCAGCCGGTCTTGCGCTACCATCTGGTGCATGCGACTCGCTCTGTTCGACGTCGATGGCACCCTGATCGATGCCGATGGCAGCGGTCGCCGGGCTCTGGAAA
>JAPUKF010000276.1 GCA_027295805.1 Acidobacteriota bacterium
AACCGGAATCCAGATAGCTCACGCCGGCGGTGGGTTCGATTTCCCAGGTGCGGGCCCGGCCCCGTGGCTCTTCGGCATGGCCGAGGCCTGGAAGCACCAGCAGGGCAGCCAGAACCAATCCGGATATCGTTCGGCAACGCATACAGAGACCCCTCAGGTACGAGAAAACAACTCTGTTTTCTCCGGTAAGCGGCGCAATTCTACTCCGCTCTTTCCCTTTTTTGCAACACAGGGGGCAGGGTCCGCGGATCGGACTCCGCAGCCCCAGCGAGCGTTCTATGGCCAGGTGACCGGCAGGCGCAAGCGTCGGCCGTCCCGTCCCCGGAACAGGACGTGACCGTGCCGGTGGCCGAACTCATAGAGCTTGAGCGTGATTTCCACGTCGCGGCGGCAGTAAGCCTCGATCAGGTCCCAGCGTCCCTCCCGGACCCAGGCGAGGCTCTGCAGTCCATCGGCGCTCTTGCTCACGCCCAGGGTCTCCTCCGCCAGGTGGGCAAGGGAGAGGCGAAATCCCAGCACCTGGTGGATTTCTTCCAGCAAATCCAGGGTGGGGACGCGAGAGAAGTCGGCGGCAGCGTAGCCTGACAGCACCGTGTAATCGAATCGCTTGACGTTGAAGCCGACCACGCGGCCGGCGGAAAGCAGGTCGATAATCAGTTCCTTGGCATCCTCTTCCCGGTAGGTCCGCCAGAGGTCGCGACTGCGGTCGTAGACCACTCCCAGGGCCAGACCCATGTCGGCGGCCCGGCTCCAGCCGCCGACGTCGGCGGCACTGCGCAGGGTTTCCAGATCAAAAAAGAGATCGCGCAGCGGCGGCGTCCCGCCATCCGGCTCAGGAGCCATGGCGGTCTCACCATCCGCCGGCGAGAGCGGCGCGCCGGTGCCGGCGTCGGCAGGAGGTGGCGGTACCGGCTCTTTCCCGCCAAGAACCGCCAACAGGTGAAGAGCCATGGCTTTGTCCAGGGGGCGGTTGCCGTTGCCGCATTTGGGCGACTGGATGCACGAGGGGCAGCCCTCCTCGCAGGGGCAGGTCCGGATCAGGTCATGAGTGCGGGCCAGGAGTTCGCGGATGCGCCGGAACCCCTCGGCCGCCAGCCCCATGCCACCGGCGTGCCCATCGTAAATGAAGAAAGCCGGGCCGCCTGTCTGGGGATGCCGGGGATAGGAGATTCCGCCCAGATCCCCGCGATCACAGAGAGCCAGCAGGGGAAACAGCCCGATAGCGGCATGTTCGGTGGCGTGAATGGCTCCCATGAAATGCTTCCCTCGGCGAGCGGCTTCCGCTTCCAGGCCTGGCGGCAATTCCACCCACATGCCTATGGTTTCGAACTGGGAAGGAGGCAGGTCCAGTTCATGCTCCGAGAGAACCTCCTGATTGGCCATGCTCTTGCGCAGGTAGCCACGAAAGCGGGTCGTCACCTTGAGACGTCCCAGGCCGGCCTTGAACGGTCCGTGGTCCACTTCCTGCTTGCGTTCCAGGATCTCGGTTTCCTTGTCAGTGAGGACGACGGTGAAATAATTCGTATCGAAGGCGGGAACGGCCAGAACCTCGCGCCTCTCCAGGTCGAGGCGCTCGATGAGGTACATGCGCCCGGCGTGCAGATAGATGGCACCGGCATGGCATTCCATGCGGGCGCGAAGGCTATCCACGGTTCCCAGCGCGCTGCCGTCAGGGCGGCGGATGCGATAGATGGCCCCGATGGAGCGCAGGCTCACATCTCTCTGCGGACGGCGGCGAAGGGCATACCAGCGTTGCTGGTCGGCGTCCTCCACCAGGCGGCCGTCCCTGACCAGATCAGGGACCAGGGAGAAGACCTCCTCCCCGTAGCCGGCGGCGTCGGACGGTGACAGGGGCAGTTCAGCGCCGGCGCAGACCAGGTGACCTCCCGCCACGACCGGGTTGGCCGGGTCGAACACCACCGGCTCGAAGGGACGACTGAAGAATTCCTCCGGGTGACTCAAGAAATACTGATCCAGCGCGTCGGGCATGCCCACCATGAGGACCAGGGAATCGCGATCACCACGGCCGACGCGGCCGATCCTTTGCCAGGCGGAGGTCACGCTGCCTGGATACCCCACCAGGATGCAGACATCCAGGCCGCCAATATCCACGCCCAGTTCGAGAGCCGAGGTGGTGACCACTCCCAGGAGATCGCCGCTGGCGAGACGGGCTTCGATGTCCCGCCGCTGCTCCGGCAGGTAGCCGGCGCGGTAGGGCTGCACCTTGCCTCGCATGCTCCGATCACCGGCAATGAGCCACGAATGGATCAGTTCGGTGACGCGCCGCGCCTTGGTGAAGGTGATCGTTCGCCGTCCATCGCCCACTGTGCGCGCCATGAGACGGGTGGCCACCGTGTAGGGGCTGAGCTCCATGCCCAATCCGAGAAAGACCACCTGACGTCCAGCTCGCGGGGCGCCGGAGCGGTCCACCACCGTGAAGGGCTCGCCCAGGAGCTGACGGACGAAGCGGGCCGGCTCCCCCACCGTGGCCGATGCCGCCACGAAAGCTGGCCGGCTGCCGTAATGGGCGCACAGCCGCCGCAGACGCTGGATGATGTGATGCAGATGGGTTCCGAAGACGCCGCGATAGACATGCAACTCGTCGATGACCACAGTCTCCAGACCACCCAGAAACCCGGCCCAATCGCCATGGTGGGCCAGGATTCCCAGGTGAAGCATGTCGGGATTGGTGATGAGAACGTGAGGTGGATCCGCCTTTATTTTCCGGCGCAAGCCGGCCGGCGTATCCCCGTCGTAGATGGCGCAACGGGGCCGCTCCTGCGGGGGAAACGCAGCCGCCAGAGCCTCGAACGCGGCTTTCTGATCCTGCTCCAGGGCCTTGAACGGAAAGATGTAGAGGGCCCGGCTCTCCGGCCGGCTGGCACACGCCTGCAGGACTGTCAGGTTATAGACGAGACTCTTGCCCGACGCCGTGGGGGTGGCCACCAGTACCGATTGACGGTTGGCGGCGGCCTCCAGGGCGTGGGCCTGATGGCTGTAGAGCCGGCCGATGCCTGCTCTCTCGAGGGCCGCAGCCACGGCCGGCGCCGGCACAAACGGCAGCGGCGCCATCTGCGCCGGCGCTCCCGGGAGGTACCTCTCGTGGACCACGAATCGGGTCAGCCCACACCGTTCCAGAAGAGCCTGGGAATAGTCCCGCAATGACAGTACGTCAGGACCCGGCGTAGTCGTAAAAGCCGCGGCCCGACTTTCGTCCCAGGCGACCCGCGGCCACCATCTTGCGCAGGAGCGGGCTGGGCCGGTAACGGGGATCGCCCAGCTCCCGGTGCAGAACCTCCATGATGTTCAGGCAGATATCCAGGCCGATGAAATCGGCCAGAGTCAGCGGGCCCATGGGATGGTTCATCCCCAGCTTCATGATGGTGTCGATGGCCTCTTCCGTGCCCACACCTTCCATCAGGGCGAAGATGGCTTCGTTGATCATCGGCATGAGAATGCGGTTGGCCACGAAACCCGGATAGTCGTTCACCTCCACCGGCGTCTTGCCCAGATCGCTGCACAACCCCAGGGTCGCCCGGGTGGTCTCATCGCTGGTCGCCAGCCCCCGGATCACCTCCACCAGCTTCATGAGGGGCACCGGGTTCATGAAATGCATGCCGATCACCTGTTCGGGCCGCCGCGTGGCTGCCGCCAGGGCCGTGATGGAGATGGACGAGGTGTTGGACCCGAAGATGGCCTGGGGCCGGCACAATTCATCCAGACGCGCGAAGATCTCGCGCTTGGCTTCCAGGTTCTCGAAGATCGCCTCCACCACGAAGTCGGCCTGGGCCAGCGCCTCGAATTCGGTGGTGGTGGTCAAGTTGGCCCGGGCCGCGTCAGCCGTGGCTTTCTCCAGCCGGCCTTTTTCCACCAGCTTGCCGAGACTCTTGCCGATTGCGGCTTCGGCCCGCTGGAGTTGGGCGGCGTCCACATCCTGCAGCACCACTCGCCTGCCGGAAGTGGCGAAGACCTGGGCGATGCCGGTTCCCATGGTGCCCGAACCGATCACGCCGATAGTGGAATCATCCATCATGCCACCTCCACGGCCATGGCCACGGCATTGCCTCCACCAAGACACAGGGCCGCCACGCCGCGCTTCTTGCCCCGGTCTTTCAGGGCGTAAAGCAGGGTCGTCAGCACGCGCGCGCCGGAGGCACCGATGGGATGCCCCAGGGCCACGGCGCCGCCGTTGACGTTCACCTTTTCAGCCGGGATCTCAAGGGCACGGGCCAAGGCCACCTGCTGCACGCTGAAGGCCTCGTTGAATTCGAAGAGATCCACCTCGTCCAGGGACCAGCCGATACGGGCCGCCAGCTTCTTGACGGCCGCTTCCGGCGCCATCATGACCAGGCGGGGCTCAAGCCCTGCCGTGGCATAGCCGATGATGCGCGCCAGAGGCTGGCAGCCCAGCTTCCCTGCCGTGGCGGCGGATGTCACCACCGTGGCTGCGGCGCCATCGTTGAGGCCGGGAGCGTTGCCGGCGGTGACTGTCCCGTTCTTCTGGAAAACAGGCCGCAGTTTCGCCAGACTCTCCATACTGGTGCCACGCCGTGGCGCCTCGTCGTTTTCCACCAGGGTCACGTCGCCTTTACGGCCCTTGATCTCCAGCGGCAGGATCTCAGCCTTGAACCTGCCCTCGTCCATGGCGGCCAGCGCCTTGGTGTGGCTGCCCACGGCCCAGGCATCCTGCTCTTCCCGGCTGATGTTGTATTCAGTAGCCACGACCTCACCGGTGTTGCCCATGTGGTAATCGTTGTAGACATCCCAGAGTCCATCACGGATGACGCTGTCCACCAGCTCGCCATGCCCCAGGCGATAGCCGGTACGCCCTTTCTCGAGCAGGAACGGCGCCCTGGTCATGGACTCCATGCCACCGGCGACGACAATATCTTCATCGCCCAGACGCACGGCCTGGGCGGCCATCATGACGGCCTTGAGGCCCGACCCGCAGACCTTGTTGACGGTCACGGCCCCCACACTGGGTGGCAGCCCACCGAAGAGGGCGGCTTGCCGCGCCGGGTTTTGACCCAGTCCCGCCGCCAGGACATTCCCCATGATCACTTCGTCCACGGAGTCCGGGGAGACGCCGGCACGGCGGATGGCTTCCGCGACAACAAGGGCACCCATGCGGGGCGCGGACAGACTGCTGAGGGAGCCGAGGAACTTCCCGATGGGTGTCCGCACGGCGCTTAGAATCACAGGCTCGTGCACGTTGACCTCCCGAAGAATCACGAGTTGGGGGAGGTGGATCGTATCACAGCGGGACGCGACCGGTGGGGTCCTTTCCGGCCATCAGGAGTTCCTGCAGACGGTCCATGCGGCCGAGTGAATCCAGGATCAGGCGCCGCCCGTGATGGGGGATCACGCAAAGAGCCCGGGAGCGCCTTCCCCCCATACCCGCCAGCGGCCGCACCTCCCGGATGTCGCCCCAGGTCAGCGATCGCCGGCGCCCCAGGTAGCGATTCCGCAGATGCACGCCTGAGGTGTCCACCATCACTTCATCACCCAGGGCCAGAACCAGGCCGGCACCGGCCAGCAAGCCTATCCCCGTCATACTCAGACTCCACAAGGTCAAACCCAGCCGGCCGCCGAAAGCGTCGCCCACGAGCAAAGCCAGGGAACCGGCACAGACAAGAGCCGGAGCTACGCGTGCCATGAGGGTGCGCCGAAAAATTTCCGCCGCCATGACCCTAGCCGGGAGGCCAGCCGAAGGTGCGCCCCCCAGCATGTGAAGATGAATGTGAAAAACGGACTGCCCTGCTTCTTCGCCGCAGTTCATGACCAGGCGATAGCTCTCCAGGCCCTTCTCCCGTGCCAGGCGGGCGGCGGTGATCAACAGGCGGCCGGCAAGGGCCTCGTGCTGCGGCGTGAATTCGGCGCTGGACGCCAGGTGTTCCAGGGGCACAATGAGGGTATGGTGCGGCGCCTGGGGATGGATGTCCTCGAACGCCGCCACGAGATCATCCTCATAGATGCGAGCGCCCATCTCTCCGGCAACGATGCGGCAAAAAAGACAGTTGTCAGCGGCTGCCATCTTCTTCCTCCCTGCTATTCCTTGATGCGCTCCATCTCGGCTCCCAGGCCGCGCAACTTCTCCTCGATCCGGTCGTAGCCCCGGTCCAGATGGTAGACCCGCCGCACCAGGGTCTCACCGCTGGCCACCAGTCCCGCCAGGATCAGGCATGCCGAGGCGCGCAGGTCGGTGGCCATCACCGGCGCCCCCGAGAGAGGCTGGGGACCTTTCACAAAAGCGTTGTGACCGTCACAACGGATGTCGGCGCCCAGGCGCTGCAACTCCTGAACATGCATGAAGCGGTTCTCGAAGATCGTCTCGGCGATGACCGAAGCACCCGCTGCCTGCGTCATGAGCACCATGTACTGGGCCTGCAGGTCGGTGGCAAAGCCGGGATATGGGCGGGTGGACACGTCGGCCGCCTTGAACCCGTTGCCGCGCCGGACTGTGATGACGTCGCTGCCTATCTCCATGTCGACGCCACAGCCGTCCAGGCGCTGGAGGAGCGCCGAGAGGTGCTCGGGGCGGCAGTCCTGAATCACCACCTCATCACCGGCCAGGGCCGCGGCGCAAACGAACGTGCCGGCTTCAATGCGATCGGGAACCACCCGGTGCGCGGCGCCAGCGAGAGTCGTAACACCTTCAAGGCGAATGGTGTCGGTCCCTGCCCCTGAGATCCGGGCCCCCATGCGGGTCAGCAGTTCCGCCAGATCGGCAACCTCCGGCTCCTGGGCACAGTTGCGCAGGACGGTGCGGCCCGCGGCCAAACTGGCTGCCATCATGGCATTTTCGGTGCCGGTCACGGTGATCCGGTCGAAGGTGTATGAGGTGCCGCGGAGACGGCCGGCGCGGGCCTCGATGTAGCCATGCTCCTGGCGAACTTCGGCCCCCAGGGCGCGCAGAACATCCAGATGCAGGTCCACGGGACGGGCGCCGATAGCGCAACCTCCCGGGAGGGAGACCCGGGCATGCCCATGACGCGCCAGCAGTGGCCCCAGGACCAGGACGGAGGCCCGCATGGTGCGCACCAGGTCGTAGGGGGCTTCGGGGTGCAGAAGCCTGCCCAGGCGCACAGCGATCCGGTCCTCCCGGCGCGACCACTCGGCCCCCAGGTGCTCCAGGACCTTCAGCATGGTGTCCACGTCGCGCACGTCGGGGACATTGGCCAGGCGGACCTCCTGGTCGGTGAGAAGGGCCGCGGTCAGGGCCGGCAGAATGGCGTTTTTGGCTCCCGAGACACGAATGGTGCCACCCAGCCGCCGCCGGCCCACGATGCGAATAGCGTCCATGGCGCGGCAATTCTAGCGCGCCGCCACCCTCAATTCTTGACGCTGCCGGCTATGCAGGGTTAAGGTTGGCCATTGGGAGGAGATGACGCATCGTGGCGCTATACGAATATACCTGTGCCAAGTGTGGCCACAGTTTCGAACGGATCATGAAACGAGGAGCCCGCGCTCCCCGCTGCCCCGAATGCGGCGGCAGCACCCGGCGGCTCATCTCGGCTCCCGCTATTCACTTCAAAGGGAGCGGCTGGTACGTCACTGATTATGCCCGCAAGGGAAAGGACAGCGGCAAAGAGTCTGCTGATAGTACCAAGGCCGCCGACAGCACCAAGACCACCGACAAAGAGAAGAGCAGCAAGAAGAAGGTGTCCGGCGATAAAAGCACCGGCAAGAAGTGAATCAGTTGCCGGGCTTGAAGCCGTCTAGATCCAGGGTCCGCAGGTAGGCGCCGAACTCCCCGCCCAGATCGCTGCGCCTGAGGCCGAACTCCACGGTGGCCTTGAGGAATCCGAGCTTGTTGCCCGTGTCGTAGCGGGTGCCCCGAAAGCGCACGGCGTGCACCGGGACGCGGCTCAGAACCGCCCGCAGGCCGTCGGTCAGTTGAATCTCGCCCTTCCTGTCCGGTCCGGTCTTCTCCAGGCAGGGGAAGATCTCTGGGGCCAGGACATAGCGACCGATGATGGCCAGGTTGGACGGGGCTTGATCCGCGGCGGGCTTCTCCACCAGATCCCGGACCCGGTAGACACGGTCATCAATCTCCTCGGCATCCACCACGCCGTAGGCCGAGACACGTTCCCGCTCCACTTCCTCCACCGCCACCACGCAGCCACCGAACCGGGCGTGAACCTGGAGAAGCTGCGCCATGCACGGCACCTGGGCATGAATGATGTCGTCCCCCAGGAAGACGGCGAACGGCTCATCTCCCATCAGGTGGCGGGCCGTGAGGACGGCATGGCCCAGTCCCAGGGCCTCCTTCTGGCGCACATACGAGAACTCGATGAGCCGGGAGATGCTGCGTACCGTCTCCAGCTTTTCCGTGTCTCCCCGCCGCTCCAGCAGCCTCTCCAGTTCGGTGGAGACATCGAAGTGATCTTCGATGGCGTTCTTGCCCCGGCCGGTCACCAGGGTCGCGTGGACGATGCCCGAGGCGATGGCCTCCTCGACCACGTACTGGATCACCGGCTTGTCCACCAGGGGCAGCATCTCCTTGGGCTGGGCCTTGGTGGCCGGCAGGAAGCGGGTGCCCAGCCCCGCAACGGGAAAAACGGCACGCAGAACCGGCGACACCTTGGCTGGCGGCGATGGGGTGGTCGGACTCATGGGCGGCGGAGTATACCAGCATTTGATCCCTCTCTCGCCTCCTCTTACAATGACGCCGCCACGGAGGGGTGGCCGAGTGGTTGAAGGCAGTGGTCTTGAAAACCACCGTGCGCAAGCACCGCAGGTTCGAATCCTGTCCCCTCCGCCACACCCTTCCGTCTCGAGGCATGCCGTGATGACCAGTAACAACAGAGCCCGCAAAATGCCGGCGCGGCCGCGCTGGTCCCGCTGGCCGGCCGAGAGGCTGCTGCAGGCCCGTCTTTGCGACCTCGACCTGCGCCTGAAGGGGACGATGATGGAGGAGCGGATCCAGTTCCTCCAAGCGGAACTGGAACGGCGCGGCCTGCGCTTCCGGCCTCATTTCTGGCTCTCCGATGAATGGTTCTCTCCCGGCGGCGTGCCGGGGATCTCCATCCCCTTCTACCTGGCCCATCCCCGCCTCGTCCGCCTGGAAAGCAACCAGATGCTGGAGGCAGAGGGTGCCAGCCGGAGCTGGTGCATGCGGATCCTGCGCCACGAGACCGGCCATGCCATCGATCATGCCTACCGCCTGCGGCGCCGGCGGCGCTGGCAGCAGCTTTTCGGCCACTCATCCCAACCCTACCCGACCATCTACCGGCCGCGGCCTTTCAGCCGGCACTATGTCCACAACCTGGATTCCTGGTACGCGCAGAGCCATCCTGACGAGGATTTCGCCGAGACCTTCGCCGTCTGGCTGACACCCCGTGCCGTCTGGCGGCGCCAGTACCTGGGCTGGCCGGCCCTGGCCAAACTCGAATACGTTGAGGAACTCATGGCCGAGATCAGCCAGCAGACGCCGCCGGTGCGCACTCGCCGGCAGGTGGACCCGGTTTCCCGCCTGCGCAAAACCCTGGCTGAGCACTACCAGGAGCGCCGCCTCCGTTATGGCATCGACGATCCCACGCCCCACGACAGGCAACTCAAGGAGCTCTTCTCCGATGAGCCCCGCCATGCCCATCGGGAGGCGGCTTCGGTCTTCCTGCGCCAGGTGCGTCCGGAAGCTCTGGAGACCGTCTGCCGCTGGACCGGGCAGCCCTCTTACACCGTGGATCAGATTCTCAAGGAGATGATCAGCCGCTGCCGGAAGCTGCGCCTGCGCCTGCGTCCCGGACGCACGCAGGCCCGGGAAGACCTGATCGCCCTTCTCACCATGAAAACGGTCCACGATCTGCAGAGGGCGCGCCTGCGCTTGACACTGTGATGGGAGCCTCGTGAAGAAGCTGCGTGTCCTGGCCATGATGCATGCCGACCTGGTCCCCCCTGACGAGATCACCGGCCTCAGCGACGCCGAGATCGCCCCCTTCAAGACCGAGTTCGACGTGGTCTCCACCCTGCAGGAACTGGGACACCATGTCAGGTCCCTGGGAGTTCTCTCCGATCTGGCCGTGATCCGCGAGGCCATCGCTGACTGGAAGCCGGACATCGTCTTCAATCTGCTGGAGGAGTTCGACGGTGTTGCCACCTATGACCAGCACGTGGTCAGCTATCTGGAACTGCTCCGTGCCCCCTACACCGGTTGCGGTCCTCGAGGCCTCATGCTGGCCCGGGACAAGGCCTTGTCGAAACAGATCCTCACCTATCACCGCATTCAGGTCCCCGACTTCGCCGTCTTTCCCCGCCGCCGGGCCATCCGCCGGCCCCGCCGGCTGCGCTTCCCCCTGTTCGTGAAGTCGCAGGTGGAGGAAGCCTCACTGGGAATCTCCAAGGCATCCATCGTCGAGAATGACGAGCAACTGGTGGAGCGCGTGCTCTTCATCCACCAGCGCATCGGTACCGACGCGATTGCGGAACAGTACATCGAGGGGCGTGAAGTGTATGTCGGTATCATGGGTGACCAGCGCCTCAAGGTCTTCCCCACCTGGGAACTCCTGTTCACCAAGATGCCCGAGGATGTGCCTCGTATCGCCACACGCAAGGCCAAGTGGGATTATGCCTACCAGAAGAAGTGGGGCATCATCAGCAAACAGGCTCTTGACCTGCCGCCCGGGACGGAGAGCCTCATTCCGCGCATCGCCAAGCGCATTTACCGCAGCCTGGGCCTGGACGGGTATGCCCGCATGGACATGCGCCTGTCTCAGGACGACCAGATCTATGTTCTCGAGGCCAACCCCAACCCCCAGCTTGCCTACGGTGAAGATTTCGCCGAGTCGGCCGAGAAAGACGGAGTGGACTATGCTGACCTCCTGCAACGCATCATCAATCTTGGCCTGCGCCGAGGGGCGCGGCCAGCCTGAAAGGAGACTCTCTTGCAACGCAAACTGATCCTGATACTCATGGCCGTGGCTCTCGGTTCCGCTCCGGCCCTCGCCGGTGACCGGCTGCAGGGTTGGGGCCCCCGCGTCGGTCTGGCGTCGGATCCCGACCAGGCCATCGGCGGCGTTCATTGGAACCTGGGAACAGGGCATGACCAGTTGCGCCTGGCGCCCAATGTGCAGGTCGGCTTTGGTGACGACCACACCATCCTCGAGGGGACGGTGCCGGTCCACTGGATGTTCAACAAGGTAGAGGCCGACTTCACACCCTACGCCGGCGGCGGACTGGCCGTTGCCTGGATCGATCGGGATCTCCCACCCAACAGCAAGGCCGACGACACCGAGGTGGAGCTGGCACTGAAAGCCATCGGCGGCCTGGAATGGCGCCTCAGCGGCGGGACCGATTTTTTTGTGGAACTGAACCTGGAGTTCGGCGATATCCACGACTTTCAGGTCGTGGCCGGCTGGACCTTCCATGCCGGCAACCGCAAGAAACCCTGAAGCAGCGCTGCCGGAAACGCGCCGACTGCGCCGGGGACGGGAGGTCTGAGTCTCCGTCCCCGGCGCTACCCCTCAGGGTGTCAAAACGGCCAGCTCCGTGGCGACGCTGTCCTCTTCATCGCCGCCCACGCCTGCCCCGCCAAGAAGAGCCTGGACCCGGGCCAGGTTGATCTCCAGGCGCGCAGGATCCCCGCCGGCGGCCAGCCCTGTGGCGAACTGCTGGGCAGCTTCATCGAGACGGCCGCTGCGCTCGTAGGCCAGACCCAGGTTGTTCTGGATATAGGCCGGCCCCGGGTTGAGGGACACGGCCGTCTCCAGCACGGTCACGGCTTCATGGACCTCGCCGTGGCGGAGCAGCAGCAGCCCCAGCCGGTTCCAGACATCACCATTATCGGGATCCAGATCCAGAGCGGTGCGCAGGGCCGCAGTGGCATCCTGCACCCGACCCAGATTGGCCAGTGAGCGCCCGCGCAGGTAATGGGCCAAGGGGTTGTCCGAGTCGATGACCACAGCCCGATCCGCCGCCGCCAGAGCCTCGCCGTAGAGTTCCCGCTCGTTCAGGACCCGCGCCAGGTTGATCTTGGTGCGCACGAATTCCGGGCGCATCCCCGCCGCCCGGCGCAGGCTGTCTGCGGCTCCTTCCAGATCGCTGGCCTTCCACAGGGCCAGGCCCAGAAGATACGAACGGTACCAGGCCGCCGGCTTCTCCTCCACGGCTACCTGCAGGTGCGCCGCCGCTTCCAGGTGACGGCCCTGGCTGTAGAGCGACTCGCCCTCCGCCATGTGATCGCGGCCATCTCCCGCGGCCAGTCCCAGTTCCGGCAGGAGGAACCCCCGCCGCTCTACCGGCACCTCCAGAGCCGGTGATCCCGGCGTTTGGGACTCATCCATGGCGGCCAGCGCGAGGGTTGCATCGGTCTCCATCACCTCGTCGATGCCGTAGGTCGTGGGGTCGGCCCCGGCCAGGCGCGCGAACTCCTCCCGGGGCTTCTCCCGCGCGGTTTCCGTCGGCTCCGGACTGCAGGCGGAACCGACCATGATCAGAGGCAGCGTCAGCAGCGCCACCGGTATCCAGGTGCGTGAGTCACGAGTCTTGAGCATGACATGCCCTCCTTTCGCCCTTCTCTATGGCGAAAGCCATGCCACCCTGAAAGCGGGGGAAAACAAGGTTTCCCACCTGGAGAACGTGTTCCTGGTGACACGCAGCGTGCTCGCCGAGACACGGTCCCGGCGACGCTGTCAGGCGTCGTCGCCCGGCTTTTTCAGCCCGTGAGCTCGAACCTTCTTGTAGAGATGACTGCGTTCCATGCCCAGCGCCCGCGCCGCCGCGGCCATGCGCCAGCCATGGCGTGCCAGGGTCGTGGCCAGGATCTCCCCCTCGGCGGCTGCCATCCTCTCCCGCAGGGACCCATCATCGCCGGCGGAAGCGGCCCCGTCATCCGTGACTTCCGGCAGGATTCGCACCACGTCGGCGGCACGGATCTGCCGGGCGGGAACCAGAATGGCGAGACGTTCCATGGCGTTGCGCAATTCACGTACGTTGCCGGGCCAGGCGTGACGGGCCAGGCGGGCCAGCGCTTCGGGGGTCAGTTCGCGCGCGGGATACCCGTTGCGCCGGCAGCAATCCGCCAGAAAGAGACGTGCCAGATCCGGCAGGTCCTGGCGATGATCCCGCAGCGGTGGCACATGCAGGCGAATGACGTTCAGCCGGTAGAAGAGATCTTGACGAAACCGTCCCGCTGCGATGTCAGCTTCCAGGTCGCGGTTGGTGGCGGCCACCAGGCGCACATCCACGCGGAACTCCCGGCGGCCGCCCAGGCGCTGGATCTCCCCGTTCTCGATGGCACGCAGCAGCTTGGGCTGCATGGCCAGGGGGACTTCCCCCACTTCATCCAGAAAGAGGGTGCCCTGGTGGGCGCGCTCGAAACATCCGGGCCGGTTCTCCCGGGCATCGGTGAAGGCGCCCCGGACATGGCCGAACAGTTCCGATTCGAACAGGCTCATGGGCACGGCGGCGCAATTGACCTTGATGATGGGCCGCTCCCGGCGGGGGCTCGCACGGTGCACGGCACGGGCAACCAGTTCTTTACCGGTGCCGTTCTCACCGGTGATGAGGATGCGACCGTCACTGGGTGCTGCCAGCCGGATGCGCTCGCGCAATTCATCCATCAGCGGCCCGCTGCCCACCATCTCGGCGGCCGTACCGGTCTCGGCCCGCAGGTCCTCGACCTCCCGGCGCAGACTGCTGTGGGCGAGCGCCCGCTCCACCGCGTGCACCAGGCGGTCCCGGGCCGGTGGCTTTTCGAGAAAATCAACGGCTCCTTCGCGCAGGGCACTCACCGCCCGCTCCACCGTGCCGTGGCCCGTCAGGATGATGACGGGTGTGGCATCGCCGCGCTCTTTGAGGCGGCGCAGCATCTCGGTGCCGTCCATCTCGGGCATGGAAAGATCCACGATGGCCAGGTCGTAGCCGCCACCGTCCAGGGCTGCCAGGCCCAGGCGACCGTCGGCGGCATCACCTGTCTCATGCCCTTCCAGCGCAAGAGCGCGGGCCAGGCTGTCCCGCAGATGGGGTTCGTCGTCGACGATCAGGATGCGCGCCATCAGCTTTCCTTTCCCGCAAGAGACGTGCGCGGCAAGCGCACAGTGAAACATGTTCCCTCGCCGCCCGTCTCCACGTCCAGACGCCCATCATGGGCTGTGACAATCTGCTTCGCCACGGCCAGACCCAGGCCCGTTCCGCCGGGACGGCTGCTGACACGAGGTTCGAAGAGATGATCCCTCATGGCGGCGGGAATGCCGGGCCCGTTGTCGCGGACCTGATAGGAAACAACATCTTCATGACCCTCACATCTCACCCACACCCGTCCACCGGGCCGCGGCACAACGGCCAGGGCGTTGAGCACCAGGTTCTTGAGAACCTGTCCCACCAGATCGGGATCCATCTCGGCAACTCCGGGATCGGCGACGATCTCCAGTTGCAACTCCACACCGGGTGCCGCATCCCGGTGGAGTCGCACCACTTGCCGCGCCGCCTCGGCGGCAGAAGTTGCCCGGCGCCGAGGCTCGGGCAGACGGGCGAAGCGCGAGAAGGTGTCCACCAGGCGCGTCAGGGCATCCACTTCCTCCAGAATGGTGCGGCACTCCTCCTGGAACAACTCCCGGAACCGTTCCGGGGCATGTTCACGAGAATGGACCAGATTCTCCACCGACAGGCGGATCGGCGCCAGCGGATTCTTGACCTCATGGGCCATGCGCCGGGCCGCATCCCGCCACGCAGCCAGACGCGCCGTGGTTTCCAGCTCCCGGCGCTGGCGTCGCAGGGCCACGATCATGCGGTTGAAGCTCTCGGCGAGACCGCCGAACTCATCCGCCCGGCTCCCGTCCAGTTCCAGCTCCAGGCGGCCATGGGACAGAGCTGCTGCCATTTCATCCAGGTGACCCAGGGGCGCCAGCGCCCGCCGGCCTAGCCAGGCACCACCTCCCCCGGCAGCAGCCGCCGCCGCCAGCACCAGCAACGCGAGGGTTGCCATGGGCAGGGGTGGGGACGAGATCGGCCCGGGACGCCGGCCGTCCAGAAGAGGGGCCGAAGCGTCCAAGAGATCCAGCGCTACCGAGGCGAACAGCAGATCGTGTGGTGTATCTCTTTGCTGACTCATCAGGGCATGTTCGCCGCCCGACACGATGGCAAGACGCGTGCGGGCAACCGGGGGGGAGGCGGCCGCCGCTGCCTCCACAAGATCCAGGCCGACCACCATCAGGACCGTCTGCTCGCTCCATGTGATCGACCGTGCCAGCACCAGACCTGTGACGTCTCGATCCCTGAACACCATGCGCCGCACCTGCGGGCGCACAAGGGGCAGAGTGCTGAGAGACATCTGCCTGCCGCCGGCCCGGGCCGGCCAGTGCCCGCACGCCAGGATGCTCCCGTCTTCCGACAGTACCCACAGGAGATCGAGAGGTGTCTCCGCCAGCGCCGACCGGGCCCAGGCGCGCAGCGCGGCCACGTCCCGGAACTCGGGGGACGATTCGTGCAGCCGCCGCACCAGAACGGCGCTCTCTTCCTTGAGGCGCCGTTCCCAGGCCTCACGCTGGGATGCCAGGTCAGCCTGCAGGTTCGCCTGCGCCGTGGCACGGTGGTTCTGCTGCTCCCACCGAACCCAGGCCGTGAAGGCCAGCGCCGGCGCCAGCACCGCCAGGGCCGCCAGCAGGGCAAGCCCCCAACCCAGACGTGCCGGCAGGCTCACGGAGTCGCCCCGGCAGCCTGTTTACGGAAGGCGCCGACCGGGACGGGCGTCAACCACGGCAGGATTTTTTCAGCCGGTGCACCGGCAGGAAGCCGCAGGCAAAGGCTGAGGGGTTGGACCGGCAGTTGCATGGCTGCCGCCCCTGGCGGCTGGATCAGGTCCAGGTAGCGCTGCCCCTTCTGGCGGCGAGGCGGCAGCCGCAGGAAAGGAGCCAGCCGCGCCTGAACATCGAATCCCCAGAGGCCGGTGGCCACCAGGCGCGCCTCCATGTCGAGAGCGGTGCCGACGGCCGCGGGCATGCGCACCAGGGCCGCGGTGTAGAGACCGGCCCGCAGGCGACGCTCCAGTTCGGCTGCGGCCACGACCTCGAGGCGCAGCCGGATGTTGGCATCGACCAGCGCCGCCTGCATCTGATCCGCCAGGCGCATGATCTGGGAATCATCCCGCGCCAGGAGCAGAGTCAGCACACTCTCTTCGCCGGGCTTGTCCCTGCCGGGGTCAAGCGGGCCGTCCCCACGGACCAAGCGGTGGACACCTGTCGCCACGCGCCTCCGCAGTGAAGTGGACGGCTCCATGGCCGCGGAAAAAACAAGCCAGGCCTGAACCTGGTCATCCGCGCAGTACGTTGTCTCGCTCGCTCCGGCGCCGTCCTCCCGGAAAAAGAAGTCGCCGGGAAGATCCAGGCCGTGGTGGTGATCGGCCCGGCTCACAAGGCGAACGATGGACGCATCCGGTGACTCGGATCTGACCAGACGGAACGGTCCCAGGGACGACGGGTCGCCCGCTTCGGCGTGAGGATCCATGAGAAACAACCAGGGATGGCTGAGCCGCCGCAGGAAGCCCGGCCGCGGCTCGCGCAGTCGGAAACGCACGGTGGCCACGTCCAGGGCCACCGGCGGCAGAGCCATGGGCGCCGTCAGCCAGCGGGTTTCACGCCGGGCGGGAATCTGACGGGTCCACAGGCGCACGAAGCCCACGGCATTCAGGGCGCTGCCATCGGCGAGACGCAGGCCGGGGCGCAGCGTCACATCCCAGACCAGTCCCCCTTCCCGTGCCCTGGCCCGGCGCGCCAGGTCAGGGCGCGGCACCCCACGGCCATCCAGGCGAAAGAGCCCGCAGCCGAAGAAAAATCCACCCCCGCGCCGACCCGCGAAGAGGGGATCATCGCCGCCCGCAAGGATCGAGGTGGGCCGGGACATCACCACGTGCCATGCCGGCCTGCCGTCGTTCTTCGCCCCGGGGAACGCAACATGGCCAGCGGCGGCCAGGGTCAGGGCAACCAGAAAGGCGATCCTTCTCACGGAGGCGATGCCCCGTTCTCGGCGCCTATCTTCTCCACCGCGGTCAGCAGGTCGCCCAGGACTTCCTCGCCGGTCTCCGGTCCCATGACGGTCATGCGCAGGTAGCGACGGCCACGAATCTCCGTTGAGCTCAGGTGAAACCGGCCTGCCTCAAGGAGGCGCGCGCGAATGCGCAACTGGGCGGCATCGTCCCCGGGCGCTCTGAAGCAAAGGATGTTCGCTTCCGGCGGGAAGGGGCATGAGAACCCAGGCCGGGAGTTGATGATGTCGTGAAAACGCCGCGTCATTTCGTACTGCCTCTCCACGTAACGACGCAGTCCATCCTCGCCCGTGAGCAGGAGCGTGAACAGAACTTTGAGCCCAAGAGGCGCCTTGGTGCACTCCACCGTGCGCGTGATGAGATCCATACCGGGATTCTCTCCCTCGTGGAAGATGTAGCTGGCCTGCTGCCGGAAGGCACCGTCCAGGCGTGCTCCGTCCCGCACCAGAACCGCGGCGCACAAAGCCGATGTGCGCAGCATCTTGTGGGCATCCCAGATCATGGAGTCGGCCTGGGTGAGACCGCGCAGACGATCCCGCAGGCGGGGAGAGAGCAGTGCGCCAGCGCCGTGGGCGGCATCCACATGGAACCAGATCCCCTCCTCCCGACACCAATCGCCGATCTCCTCCAGGGGATCGTAGAGACCGGGGCCCGTTGAACAGGCACTGGCCACCAGGGCCATGATCCCGCGGCCACTCCGTCGGGCCCGCTCCGCCGCGGCGGGCAGACCATCGGGGCGGATCACCTGGCGTCGGTCGGCCGCAACCGGCACAAGGGCATCGGTTCCCAGGCCCATGATGCCCACGGCCCGACTGATGGAGTAGTGGGCTTCCGGCGAGGCCAGCACACAGAGACCACCGCCGTCATTGCCGCGGTTCCACGCCGCGGGTGCCACGGCGGCCCGCGCCGCCAGCAGGGCGGTGAGATTGGCCAGTGATCCGCCATGGGTGAGGACACCGCCGGAAAAGGGCCCCTCCTGGTGACCATCTTCCGGGCGCCGCAGGCGCGGCCAGCCCACCAGGGCAAGCATCCAGTCCAGCACCGCCAGTTCCACCGCCACGGCTCCCGGCCCCATCTCGTAAATGGCCATGCCGTTATTGGTCACGCCGTTGACCAGATCCGCCAACGCGGAGGCGTCATGGGGAACCGCCACCTGGTGAGCCAGGTAGCCCGGATGCTGCATGCGAACCGTGCGATCCAGGTAACGGGCGAGAAAGGCGAGGAATCCTGAATCATCAAGAGGCGCAGGCGCCGCCCCCCTGGACAGACCCAGCTCCGCCTCGAGTTCAGCGAGGAGAGGGAGACGCACAACGGGCCCATCTCCCTGCCGGGCCGACTCGAGGTAGCGGACCAGAAGACGCAGCACTTCGGGCCCCAGCCGTTTCAGGTGACCTGCTCTTTCCGCCTCCCGTGAAGTCATGTCGCCCCGAATCTGAGTGCGCTAAACTGCAGCACCGGCCCAACGGAGAGGTGCTGGAGTGGCTGAACAGGGGCGCCTGCTAAGCGCCTGGATGGCTTAACACCGTCCCGAGGGTTCGAATCCCTCCCTCTCCGCCAGCCGCCGTGCTTGGTTGACGCTCTCAGGGTGATTCTCTACCATTCACCGGCCCGCTGGGGCGTCGTCCAATGGTAGGACATACGGCTCTGGACCGTACGATCGGGGTTCGAATCCCTGCGCCCCAGCCATTCCTCGCCACGCTGTCTAGGCCACCGCCGGCCACCCATCCTTGCCCTTCCGGCCAGGGAGATTCTCAGCCGCGGCCGCGGGTATCCGGGTCACCGTGCCCTTCGGGGAGGGGCTCGCTTCCAGGCCCCACCAGCACCGCCTCGGGATGGATGCCGAAGTAGTTGATCTCCCGGCGGCGCACCTGGTCCGACAGAGAATCGCTGAGATATCCCTCTTCGGTGATCTCACCCTGCAGCAGGGCCTGGTAGTGCCAGCGGCAGAATGCCTGCGCGTGGACATGGTGGCAGCAACGCGTTACACCATCGTAGCTTGAGATATACCTGCACCGCGGGGAATCTCGCATGGCGAGCAAATCTTAGCAGCGGCCACCGGTCCTGATCAATCAACTGTCCAGCAAACGATAGTGCAGGGCCTCAATCTGCTGGAAGAATTTCCGGTCCTTGGCTTTCTTGCTGTAAGAGGTGACCAGTTTCTTGATGGCCCCGGCCTGGTCATCATTGGGCTGAATAGTCAGCACCTCATCCATCTTCTTGGCCGCTTCGCGCAGATTGCCAGCGGCCAGAAGCTGCAGACCCCAGTTGTACCAGGAGTTGGCGATGTACCGCTGGTAGGGCTGGTCGCCACCTTTGTCTTCCATGCGATAGAAACCGCGCAGGGCTACTTCAAAATCTTTTCTCTCAAAGGCGGCCACGGCGGCCTCATGATCGGCTTCCTGTTTGCCCTGCTGTTGAAGATGAGTTTCCGTGCGCGTGACCCACGAGGAGATCTCCCCGTTGACGGGGTCCAGTGCCTGGGCGCGGCGAAATACTTCCAGCGCCGCCGTGGGACGGCTGGCGATGAAAAGATCCTGGCCCTGCTCGAGCAGCATGAGGGCCTGTCGCGCATCGTCCACCGACGACCCGGGATTACGCTCCGCCGTGACGACGGAAACCTCTGCCTGGTTGCCGGGCTCGGCCGTGGGCGCGGAGGGAGCCGCATCTTCCGTGGCAGGGACCGGATCGGTGGCAACGGTCTGGTGGCCACTGTCAGGAGGACCGCCAAAATCAGACTGCGTCGAGAAGAGCCAGCCCATCTGCCAGGCAGACACCAGGGCGGCCAGCAGCACCACGGCGGCCATACCCCCCCATACCATGGGAGATCGCCCACCGGTTGAACGGCCCGGGTCACGGGGGATGACCGGTGCCGCCGCTACCTCCTTCCGGTTCGAGCGCAGCACCGCGGCCAGATCATTCTCGGTCATCTCGGGGATCGCATCCGCGCCGGCGGCGGCGGGAGCCGTCGCCGGCGGGGAGGGATCGGAAACCGGGGCCTGGGAAACTTTGGCATCACTTGCCGTGGGCAGGTCCGCGACATCGTCCAGGTCTTTAAACGGCGCTTCCACGATTTTCCCACCGGCGGCCCCCCGCCGGCTGTCGATAGTGGACGTCGCCTGCGCAGTCGTCCCCGGGGGAATCACTCCTGTGGCCGGCTCCTCATCCTGAAGTTCAATGGCCATGGGCGCGCCGGCGATGATCTCTTCGCCATCCTCAGCAGCCGTCGTCTCAGTCTCCTCTGCCGGGGAAAGCATATCCAGATCGATCTCGGGTGCAGACGGATCCGAACCTCTCCCCACCGGGCTGGAAGGCAGCCCACGTCCCAGGGGTGCCGGCTCCCCAGAGGACGGAGAGGAGCGCCCCCTCGGCGGCGCGTCGGACCCGGGGTTGCCGGTGGAGGGCAGGTCCTGAAGCTCTTCCACGCTGGCAACCGGATCCGTCTTGCCGGCGGGCGTTCGCGGCGGCGCGGCGCCCCCTCCTTCTTCCTCATGCCGGCGGCGGGCGCGCTGGCGCAGCCCATCCATGAGACGACGGGCCACGGGATGAGTTCGATCCAGGCTCAACGCCTGTTTGAGGTCGGGCAGAGCTTCGCTGACGTTGCCCGCCTGCAGGCTGCGCCGGGCGTTGGCCATGCAACGCATGATCTCCGGCTCGATGGCGCGAGCATGCTCCGCACGCTGCTCCAGTTTGCGCAAAGCCGTCCGCAAAGCCGGGCCGGCGCCTTTGGCATGCTTGTGAGAGGCGCTCAAGGCTTCTTCGAAGCGGCGCCGCTGCAAGAGGTCCTCGATCTCTTCCAGAACAGGGTCAAACGGAGGTTCATCTTCGCCATCGCCCTCAGACTGCAACATGGAGACTTTCTTGATGCCCTCACGGGCCCGGGGATTGGCGGGATCCACGTCCAGAATCTCCCGCCAGGCTCCCACGGCGACAGAGTAATCGCCATTCATGTAGGCCTGTGCGGCCCGGTCCATCAGGTTGCGAATATCACTATCTTCAGGTGTTTCTTCGCTTTCCGGGCCGGGAGTCTGGTTTGTATCCACGAACGCTCCTCTTCCCTGCACATGAGGGTTCGCAAGGGAATCTAGGTTCCCCGGCGGCGGTTTTCAATCGTGAGGAGCCCTCAGCGCGGGGTCTGCCGGGCCAGGTAGCGGTCGCGGCAGGCGGAGGAGCAGAAATAGTGAACTTCGCCGCCTTTTTCCAGACGCAAGGCGCTTGTTTCGGGAATGAACGTCTCGCAGACTCGGTCGCGCACCATGCGCCCGGCGCGGCGGGCGGAGCGGACGGTTCTGCCCGGCCGAGGTGAGCCAGTAACAAGGAGAGCAGCCTGGAGCCTGCGCCAGAGCCACATGGCCCCCATGACGACCAGCACCCAGAGCAGGAACCGGGCGATCATCCTGCTCGATCGCCACCACCCTCGTGCTTGGCCTCGGCCTGTTCGAGCTGGGTGCGCAGCTCCACTGCCTCGGGAATCCCCGGCTGAATGCTGTCCACGCGGTCCAGAGCCTGCCGGGCACGCGCCAGATCGCCTTCCTCATGGTGATGGTTGACGAGATGCGCCGCCAGCAGGTAGTGGCTCTCCCAGCGGTTGGCGAACTTCGTGGTCATACGGGTCACCAGGTCGGCAAACTCTTCCTCCCGACCCAACGATTCCAGAGCCATGGCCCGTAAAAGTCCCGTCTGAAAGAGGTCCGGCTCCACGGCGTCAATGCGGTCGAGGAAACCCAGGGCCCTAGCCGGCATCCCAGCCTGCATGTAGATCTCGGCAAGTTGGGCGAGCACCTTCACATCCTCGGGGTTCGCCTCTAGGCGCCGGTTGAGATCGTCCAGCATGCCGCGTACATCAGCATGGGGGTCGGCGGCTGGCGCCGACTCTCCGGCTGCGGCTGGCGCCGGAGATGCCGGGGGTGCCAGGCCCCCCACCATGGTGTCAGCGGTCATGAGGTAGGCCACGAGGAAGCCGGCGACAAAGCCCACTGCCAGACCGCCACCCAGCCAGATGCCCTGTTCACGCTTCAACGGTGACCCCTCTCGCAAGCCTCAAGTCTATGGCCCGCCTCAACGCCAAGTCAAGACGGCAGAGCAACTTGACCGCGCTTCAGGGCGGACCTAAGTTGCCCCGGGTTGCTCCCGGAGGAGGTCGCCGCGTGCCGCGCGCCCGTGCCAGCACGTCCCTGTCCATGCCGGCTGCCGTCCTGACCGCCGCCCCCACCGGCGCGGCGCGGGCAGCAGGGTCAGTCTCGCTGCGCGTGGGTGCCATCCTGGTCGCCCTGGTTCTCGGCATGGCCCTGATCGCCGACTGGGTCACGCCCTACCGCTATGACGAGATCGTCACCAGCAGAGCGGAGATTCCTCCCACGTCGCCGGACAGCCGTCACTGGCTGGGAACCGACGCCCTGGGGCGGGATCTTCTCACCCGCGTGGTCCATGGCGCCCGCATCTCCCTGGAAGTTGGTTTGGGGGGCGAGTTCATCGCCGTCCTTCTTGGGATGATCATGGGCTGCCTCGCCGGGTGGCGGGGTGGCTGGGTGGATGCCGCCTGCATGCGCCTGGTGGACGTGGTTCTCGCCTTCCCCGTTCCCTTGGTGGTCCTGGCGGTGGTGGCCGCCGTGCCTGATGCCGGATCGCTGCCTCTGATCGGGCGCCTCCCCCACCCGGGGATTGCCCTCATCTCCCTGATGCTGGGCCTGGTGGGCTGGGCACCGATCACCCGCCTGGTGCGCGCCCAGATCATGGCTGCGCGCAGCACCGCCTACACCGAGGCCGCGCGCGCGCTGGGGGCCGGGGACCTGAGGGTTCTCTGGCACCACCTACTGCCAAACTGCCTTTCACCGGTTCTCGTGGCGGCCACCCTGGGGATCGCCGGCAACATGCTCGCTGAGGCTTGGCTGTCCTTCCTCGGCCTGGGCGCCCGGCCACCCCTCCCGTCCTGGGGATCCATGATCCTCCAGGGGCAGGGGCAACTGACCCTGCATCCCCTGGTCTGCGTGGTGCCCGGCCTGGCGCTGGCATTGACCGTTCTGGGATTCAATCTTTTGGGTGACGGATTGCGGGATCGACTGGACCCGCGTCTTGCCGGCAGCACCCGTCCCGGCCCGGAGGTTCCGTGATGATGTGGAGACGTACCTTGGCCCTGCTGATTCTTGCCGCCACAGCAGCCTGTGCCGGCAGCGCCGGCACCACTGAACAGACCCTTCGCTTTCGCCTGCGGGAAGACCCGCCGACCATCGATCCCGCGTTTGTGACGGACCAGGTCAGCGCCACGGTAGTCCGCCGCCTTCATGCCGGGTTGGTTGATTTCGATCCTGAAACTCTGGAGATCGTCCCTCGGGTCGCCGAGCGCTGGGACATCAGCGATGACGGCACCATTTATACTTTCCACCTCCGCAAGGGGGTTCTCTTTCACAATGGCCGTGAGGTCACCGCCGAGGACGCGGCCTGGTCACTCCGCCGGCTGGTGGATCCCGCGACCCACTCCCAGCGGGCATGGATTCTTTCGCCGGTGCGCGGCGCCACGGCCTTCCGGGAAGGGCAAGCCCAGGACGTGGAGGGGATCATCGTCGAAGATCCCTTCACCCTGCGTCTGGAACTGGAACAGGCTTATGCCCCGTTCCTTGGCCAACTTGCCATGGAGAATGCCGCCATCCTGCCCCGGGAAACCTGGGGATCGCCTCCTGCAGATCCCGGCTCACCGGACTACAACATCGGCTGCGGACCTTTTCATCTGGTGGAGTGGGTGCATTCCAATTACATGACGGTGGCGGCTTTCGACGACTATTACGCCGGACGACCGACCCTGGATCGCATCATCTTTCGCTTCATCGGCAACCTCTCCACGTCCCTGGAAGAGTATCGAGCCGGCGGCCTGGATATCCTGGACGAGATCGTCAGCGGCCAGCGCCACGCCCTCCGGGAACAGTTGGGTGACGAGCTGCGCCAGTGGCCCCAGATGGCCGCCTACTTCTTCGGATTCAACCACCAGGTGGCGCCGTTCAAAGGGAACCGGGCCCTGCGTCAGGCCATCAATTACGCCGTGGACAAGGAATACATCTGCCGGGTCCTCCAGGAGGGGAAGGATATTCCCCAGACCGGAATTCTGCCGCCGGGTATTCCCGGTTACAACCCCGATCTGAAAGGCTATCCGCACAACCTGAAGAAGGCGAAAGAGTTGATGATCGAAGCCGGCTACCCCGGCGGCGAGGGACTGCCGGAAATCCCCATGCTCTACAACACCAGCGAAAACCATCAGCGTATCGCCACCCAGATTCAGAGCGACCTGGCCAAGATCGGAGTGCGGGTCAGCCTGCGCAATCTGGACTGGGCTTCATTTCTGCACGCCGTGGAAGGCAACACCAAGGACCACAGTGAAACGCCGTTCTTCAGGCTGGGATGGTTCGCCGATTACCCGGACCCTGACAACTTTCTCTATGTGCTGCTTCATTCCGACAACTGGGGTCCAGCGGGGAATAACTCACTCTATTCAAATCCCGAATTCGATCGTCTGGTGGATGAGGCACGCAGCCTCACCGACATGAAGGACCGCATCCCGTTGTACCGGCAGGCGGAGAAGCTGGCCGTGGAGGATGCCGCCTGGCTGTTCCTTTATTTCTATGAGGACGAAGCATTGGTCAAGCCGTATGTGCGCAACTTCGTGCTCTCCCCCATGGGAGACCAGATGGCACCCCTCGAGAACATCACCCTAGACCTCCATTGATCACTTACGCTCTGCGCCGCCTCCTGCTCCTGGGCCCGGTCCTGCTGGTCGTCGCCACCGTGGCGTGGCTGGCGGTCTTCGTCCTTCCCGGCGACCCGGCACGCCTGCTGGCCGGGCAGACCGCCGACCCTGAAGTCATTGCGCGGGTCCGCGCCGACTGGGGCCTGGACGCCCCGCCGTGGGTCCAGTACGGGCAGTACCTCAGCCGCCTGGCCCACCTGGATCTGGGCAGGTCCTACGTGGACAGGCGGCCCGTGACAACCATCCTTCTGGAGCACCTCCCTGCATCGCTGGTGCTGGCCATCAGCGCGGTCACCCTGGCCCTGCTCATGGGCCTTGTCTGCGGCACCCTTGCGGCCCTCCATCGCGGCACATGGATCGATGCCACCGTCCTGGGCGGTTCTCTCCTGGGCCTCTCGACGCCGGTGTTCTGGCTGGGCCTCATGCTGGTGCTGGCTCTGGCTTCCAGCCGCGGTCTGGGCTGGTTTCCCGTCTCGGGTTATGGCCCGGTGGGTGCACCTTCATTCCATCTCGCGGGTCTTCCCATCCGCCTCCCCTCACCGGCCAACCTGATCCTGCCGGCCCTGACCCTGGCCCTGGTATCGGCCGGTTCACTGGCGCGCATGACCCGCTCCGCCATTCTGGATGTCCTGCGCCAGGACTACATCCGGGCCGCCCGGGGTCGCGGGCTTTCCGCCTGGCGTGTACTGGGACGCCACGCCCTGCGCAACGCTCTGATACCGGTGGTGACCTTCGCCGGCCTGGACCTGGCCGCACTGGTCGGTGGCGCCATCGCCACCGAGTCGGTCTTCGCCTGGCCCGGGCTGGGCAAGATCGTGGTGCGCGCCATTCACGCTCGCGACCTGCCCCTGGTGGAGGGCAGCATCCTGGCCATGACCACCGGATTCGTCCTGGTCACCCTTCTGGTGGACCTTTCCTATGGCTGGATCGATCCGCGCACGCGCACGCACTGACCGTTCAGGCCGCCTGCGGGCGGTGATGCGCGTGGTAGACTCACATATGAGCCTCTCCCGCCTGAACAGGATTCAGCCGACCTCCCTCCTGGGCACATCACGGACTTCCCTGTCCCTGCTGCTGAACCGGAGGGGCGAGTCCTCCTACCGCGGTGACCAGATCTTTCGCTGGATTCACGAGCGCCGGGAGGCCGATTTCCAGGCCATGTCCGACCTCCCGGCGTCGCTGCGCGCAAGCCTCGCCCGGGACTACACGGTGGCCCGGCCGCAGGTGGCGGGCCGCAGCCAGGCCGGCGACGGCACCTCCAAATGGGTGCTGAGGCTGGCCGACGGCGCTGAGATCGAGACCGTCTTCATTCCCTATGCCCACCGGCTCACCCTGTGCGTATCCTCGCAGGTCGGTTGTGCCTTCGGCTGCACCTTTTGCGCCACAGCGGCCATGGGACGCGTCCGGGATCTGACCGCGGCGGAGATCATCGGCCAGGTTCTCACGCTCCTGGAAGGACATGAGGTAGCTCCCGACCGGCGCTTCAATATTGTGTTCATGGGAATGGGCGAGCCCCTGGATAACTTTGATGAAGTGATGACCGCCTTCGATATTCTCACCGACCCCCTGGGAGCAGGACTCTCCTGGCGGCGCATCACTCTCTCCACCGTGGGGCATGTGGACGGCATCCGGCGCCTTGGGGCGCGGCAACACCGCCCCCGCCTGGCGGTCTCTCTCAACGCCACCACCGATCTCCTCCGCGGCCGCATCATGCCGATCAACAAGAAATGGCCCCTGGCGGTTCTCCGGCAGGCCATGGCAGACTTCCCGGTGCGGCCGGGAGAGCGCATCACCTGCGAATATGTGCTCATGGCCGGTGAAACCGACGACTGCGAGGACGCCCGACGTCTGGCACGATTCCTCCATGGCCTGCCGGCGCGGCTGAACCTGATTCCCTGGAACCCCTCCCCCGGACTCCCCCACGCCCGTCCCGACGATGCCACCATCGAAAGATTTCGGGATGCGCTTCTGCGCCGGGGTCTGGATGCCAGCATCCGCTTCTCGCGTGGTGGCGAGGCGGCCGCGGCTTGCGGCCAGCTTGTCACTTCCCGTGATGCTTCACCCTGGAGACAACACTCATGAGACGTTGGACCTCTCTCGCCGCCCTGGCGACCGCCATGCTCCTGGCACCCGCCGTGGCCGACGCGGTCCCACCCCACCCCCTGCAGGATCAGGTCTTCCGTGCCCGGGACATGGTCATGCCATCCCTCGTCCACATCGAACCGATCCTGGAAGTCTTCCGCATGGGAGAACGCGGCAACATAGCCGTGACCGGCTCCGGCGTCATCTTCTCGGCCGACGGCTACGTGCTCACCAACAACCACGTGGTGGAAAACGCCACCCGCGTCACTTGCACTCTCTCGGACCAGCGGGAAGTCGCCGCTGATCTGGTCGGCCGCGACCCCCTGACGGACCTGGCCGTTCTCAAGCTGCGTGAGGCCACTCCGCCCGACGGCTGGCCTCACGCCGAACTGGGCGATTCCGATGCCTTGCAGGTGGGCGAGTATGTCATGGCCATGGGCAGCCCCCTGGGCCTGTCCCGCTCCCTCTCGGTGGGCGTGATCTCCAGCCTGAACCGGTTCATCCCCGCCAGCCAGATGCCGTCGGGTTCGCCAACGGGCCTCTACAACACGTGGATCCAGACCGACGCAGCCATCAATCCCGGCAACAGTGGCGGGCCACTGGTGTCCCTGGATGGCAAGGTGATCGGCATCAACGCCCGCGCCATTCCCATCTTCGGCGAGAACATCGGCTTCGCCATTCCGGTGAGCCTCGCCCGGGAGATCGCCCGTGACCTGATCCTGACCGGCGAGGTTCAGCGCTCGTGGGTCGGCGTCCGCTGGCAGAGCACCGAGAACCTTGCAGGTTTCTTCGACCTGAGCGACAAAGATCCGCAAGGAGCCGTGGTCGGCAGCATCACCCACGGCTCCCCCGCCGAGGAGGCCGGTCTGCAAGCCGGCGACGTGGTTCTGGAATACGACGGTGAACCGGTGAACGTTCGCTTTGAAGAGCAGATTCCGGCCCTCGAAAAACGGATTGCCAACACCCCCGTAGGCCGCCAGGTCCCGTTGCTCGTCCTCCGCCAGGGCCAGCATCAGCAGGTCACCATGACCACGCAGCGCCGCGCCAAGACCGAGGGCGGTCAGAAGGATCATCCTCAATGGGGTTTCACGGTACGGGAAGTCACGCAGGAGATGGCCACTTCTCTCAACCTGCCGGGGCCCGGGGGGGTCATGGTCACGGGAGTGAAACCAGGTTCGTTCGCGGCCGAAGCCGGGCTGCGCCCGGGCGATCTAGTGATGCGCCTGGAAAACATCGAGATTGAAGACCTGGCGCACTGGTCACAGGCCGCCCAGGAGGCGGTAGAGCAGGCCACCAACCGCTTGTTGCTCACGGTGAAGCGCGGACCGGTGCGCTATTTCGTCGTTCTCAAGCCGATCTACACCCAACCCACGGCCCTGAAGGCACCGGCCTCCTCACGGAAAAGCTCATGATCAATCGTCACCTTGTCCCAGCCCTGCTTCTGGCCCTTGCTGTCGCACCGGCCCTGGCGGGCGATGAAGCGCGCATCAGGAAGGCCTTCCGTAAAGCCGGCCCCAGTGTGGTGCCTATCCACTACACGCTGCGACTCCTGGAGGCACCGGAAGGCGGCCAGGGCAACAAAATCGAGGGCGTTCTCTGCGGCGTGGTAGCCGGCCCCGACGGTCTCATTGTCACCACTGCCGATGTCTTCCCCGATGCCGGTGGGGATCCCCGCCAGACCTTCATGCCCACCCGCTTCGCCATCAAGATCGCCGGCCGCGAGTTCACGGCTCGAGCCGTGGGATTGGATCGGGATCGAAACCTGGCCTTCCTGAAGGTGGACAATCCTGAATCCTTCCCGGCGCCGCCAGCCCGCTTCGCCAGCCGCTCACCACGGCCCGGTGAGCGGATTCTCCTGCTGGGGCTTCTCGGTGAGCTTCATGAATACGCTCCCACCTTTACCGAAACCCGCATCGTTTCATCCCTGGCGGGAAAGGGCCAGCGCTTCGCCCTGGAAGCGCTGGTCCAGGACCTGACTATCGGCGGCCTGGCCGTGAACCTGAAGGGCGAAGGGCTCGGGATCATCGGAGAGGACCTGCTGGAGAGCTCACCTGCCGGCACGGCCGCCCTGGCCGCGGCGGGAAATGTCCTCAGTCTCTTCTCATCTCTTTCCCAGGGCCAGCGGCCGGGGTACCCGGTTCTTTTCCCCTACGCAGGACTCCTGGACGATCTGATCGCCTCTCCACCGGCCCTGGACCTGGACCCGCCGGAGCGGCGGGGCTGGCTGGGAATCATCATGCAGCCTCTCAGCCGTGACCTGGCCGATTACTGGCAGGTGCCGGGGCCCGGAGGCGTCATCATCGGCTCCGTCCTGGACGGCTCTCCGGCAGAGGAAGCCGGTCTGCAGGTGGGTGACATCATTCTCGAAGTGGACGACGCCCCGGTCCGCGTGCGAGAACTCCGGGACCTCACCCGCTTCCGCGAACTGGTGCAGCGTGTGGGCGCCGGCAAGGAAGTCCCCCTGGCCATCTTTCGCGGCGGTGAACGCCAGATTGTCCCGTTGACCCTGGGGGCCCGTCCCAAGAACGTCTTTCTCGCCGAACAGCAGGAGGAGAGCGAGTTCGGTCTCACGGTCAAAGAACTGACCTTTGATTTCGTTCAGGCCACCAACACCCCCTCGGATGTCACGGGAGTCTTTGTTGCGGAGATCGAAAACGCCGGCTGGGCCGATGTCGCAGGCATAAGGGTCAATGACGTCATCACCGCCGTGCAGGGGCAGAACGTGGATGATCTGCAAGAGTTCCGCCTGGCCATGGAACAGGTTCATGAGCAGCAACCCGAGAACGTGGTCTTTTTCCTGCGCCGGGGCATGCGCACCCGGTTTGTGCCGGTCAGTCCCGACTGGTAGGATTTGCTCCCAGAGCACGAACCGCGGCTTCCGGATCATCCGCCAGAAGCAGCGCCCGCATGGCCGCCACGCCGGCCAGGGGTAGCTGTCCCAGGTCACCCACGGTCCGCTCATGGATGCCGCCGATGGCCCACAGGGGCAACCCGGCTGCCGCTTTCAGGGCGGAGAGCAGACCGCCCGGCCCTGTACCTTCGGCGCCTGGATGAGTGGCGGTGGGAAACACGGGACCAAAAAAGACGTAATCGGCGCCGGCGGCCCGGGCAGCCTCCACATCCTCCGGAGTATGAGTGGAAACACCGATGATGAATGGCGGCGGTGCCAGCCTGCGCACTGCGGCCACCGGCAGGCCACGACCGGGCAGATGAACGCCATGAGCCCCGGCTGCCAGGGCGACATCGGCGCGGCCGTTGACCACCACCCGACACCGATCCCCGGCGGCCGTCGCCACGGCGGCCAGGACCTGCACCGTCAGGTGGAACAACCGGCGACCAGTCAGATCTTTTTCCCGTACCTGCACCAACCTCACCCCCGCCGCCGCCAGAGCCGCGGCCCGGGCCGGCAGGGTTCCCGCTGGAAGGAGGTTGCGCTGGGTCACCAGAGCCACGGGCCGTCGCCGCCCCGCGGCGAGCCACTCAGGTCTCTTCATGCCCGCCATGACGAATGAAGCGGATGGCATCAACCGCCCCGACCACCAGCAGCAGCACTCCCAGGCCGGAGACGGTGCCGCGGGCAGGACCGGCCAGCACCAGTTCCCCGAGCCGCGGGAACTGGTGGGCCAGGCCGTTGGCGTCCCACAAGGCGGACCAGGGCAGGAACACCAGCAGGACGCCGATGTAAAAACAGTACAAGATGTACGACAGGAAGACCACCATCTTCATGGCCAACCTCCAGAAGACTCCAGAGAGATTTGATTGTAACAGAGGCAGGGAGAAGGCGACCCGCATGTTAGAATCGCCCTCAATGCAAGACATTCTTCGCATCGGTGGCCTGGACGGGCTCAACGCCGCACCCCTGCAGTGGGACCTGGGGAAGGATTCCGCTTCCGGAGTGGAGTTGACCCTGCGCTCGCCGGTGGCATCGGCTGCCGCCCTGGCCGCAGGCGAGGCTCATGTGGCTCTCATTCCCACGGTGGAACTGGCGCGCCAGCCCGGGTTGCAGGTGGTCCCGGGACTGTGCGTGGCAGCACGGCGCCGGGTGCGCTCGGTGGTTCTCATCACCCGGGATGGGCCTGAAAAGTTGCGCCGGGTGAGTGTGGACGAGACATCCTGCACATCGGTGACCCTCCTCAGGCTTCTGCTGGCCCGTCGCTTCGGGGTGCGGCCGGTCATGGAGCCTTGCGTTGCCCATGTGGAGACCATGATGGCCCGGAGCGATGGCGCCCTGCTGATCGCCGACGCGGCTCTTCGCGCCCCCACCAGCGGCTGGCAGGTCCATGACCTGGCTGAACTCTGGGCCTCGTGGACCGGGCTGCCATTCGTCTTCGCGGTCTGGGCAGCCCGCCCCGGCACGGACATGGCACGGGTCGAGGCACTGCTGCGGGGAGCGCGTGCCGACGGCCTGCGCCATCTGCCGCAGCTTGTGGCCCGCCACGCAACCCGCCACGGGAACCCCGGGGGGCCGGCCCTGACAGCCTATCTGGGCGAGCTCCTTCACTACTCCCTGGGGCCTGAAGAGGTACTCAGCATGCGGCGGTTCTTTGGTGAAGCCCACGCCCTGGATCTGATCCCTGAGCCCGTGCTGCACCCGTTCGCCGCGCCTATACCCGGCGGCAACCGCGCTCTCGGAGGAGAACGCCCATGAATCAAGCGACCCGACAGAAGAGGGACCTGGAAGCGGCGGGGCGCACGGCGCTGGGAGAGGAGCGGCTTTCGGATGACGTTGCCCGGCGCCTCCTGGAAGCACCCGCCCTCACCGAACTGGGCCTTGCCGCCGATGCCATGCGACGTCGCCTGCACCCCGAACCCGTGGTCACCTACATCATCGATCGCAATATCAACTACACCAATGTCTGCGTGGCCAAGTGCAACTTCTGCGCCTTCTACAGGCTGCCGGGAGATGCCGGCGGCTACCTCCTCTCTCCGGAGGAGCTGGATGCCAAGGCCCGGGAGACCGTGGCACTGGGCGGCACCGGTGTGTTGATGCAGGGTGGTCTCCATCCCGAACTGGGCATCGAGTTTTACGAGCGCCTCCTGGCCGATCTGAAACGGCGTCATTCACTTCATCTGCATGCGTTTTCTCCGCCGGAGATCGTCCATTTCGCCGCTGTCTCGAAGCTCTCCATCCGGGAAGTCCTGACCCGCCTGCAGCGGGCAGGACTGGATTCCATCCCAGGCGGCGGCGCCGAGATTCTGGTGGACCGTGTGCGAGAGGCCTACAACGCCCACAAGTCCACCTCGGCCCAGTGGCTGGAGGTCATGGAGACCGCCCACCAGGCAGGCATCCCCACTACCGCCACCATGATGTTCGGCGGCCTGGAGAATCTTGACGATCGCATCACTCATCTGCGCCTGCTGCGCGAGCTTCAGGACCGCACCGGCGGTTTCACGGCGTTCATCGGCTGGACTTACCAGCCGGAGAATACCGAGCTGGGCGGTCGCGCAACCAGCGCGGCCGACTATCTGCGCACCCTGGCGGTTTCACGGCTCTACCTGGACAACTTCGCGAATATCCAGGCCTCCTGGGTCACCATGGGCGTCAAGACCGGCCAAGTGGCTCTGTCGTTCGGCGCCAACGACATGGGGTCCATCATGATCGAAGAAAATGTGGTGCGGGCCGCCGGCGCCGTCAATCAACTTGACCAGGCTAACATGGAGCGGGTCATCCGCGACGCCGGTTTCACACCGTTGCAGCGGGACACCCTCTATAGACCGGCGGCCGCCTGATCATGTCCCTGAAAAAGCGGATCGAAGAGGACATCAAGACCGCCCTGCGCGCCCGGGACAGGCAGCGGACCGGTGTCCTGCGCATGCTCAAAGCTAAACTCCAGGAGGCGGAGATCGCCCTGCGCAGCCGCCAGAATCCTGATGCCGAACTGGATGACCAGGCCGCCACGCGAGTCATCGCAGCCTACGGCAAGCAGCGTCGTGAATCCATTGCCAGCTATCGCGAGGCCGGCCGGGAAGAACTGGCGGTCAAGGAAGAAGCCGAACTGGCCGTGGTGAGCGACTACCTGCCCACGCAGCTGGATGACGCTGCAATTCGCACGCGCGTCAAGGAGGCCGTGGCCGCCAGCGGAGCGACTTCCTTGAAAGATCTGGGCGCCGTCATGAAGGCCGCCATGGCAAGCCTCCAGGGCGCCGCCGAGGGCAAGCGGGTCCAGCGCATCGCCCGGGAACTGCTCAGCGGCAGCGACTAGACAGGCATGAGAGGGCGCGTCCCACTGCAAGCGGGGATGGCACTACTGGCTCTGGCAGCCTGGCCTTATCTCACCACCGGCCCCCTCTGGCTGACGCTGCCGTCCCTGCTTCTGCCATTCATTCTGGGTCTCCGGTCGCCAGTGCTGGGGATCGGCTTGCTCCTGGGGAGCGCGCCGTTCCTGGACGGGGTCGTGGCCCTGGCCCTGCATGGCTCGCCCGAGATGGTGGGTCAGGCCGGCCTGAGTTCCTGGGTCGAGCCCGTGGCTCTGGGACTCATGGCCGGCATGACGGGCCGGCTCCTGTGGCGGCGTGAACCAGGCTTCCCCACTCCACCGGGGTTTGTCTTCTTCCTGGGCGCCATGGGCTTGAGCCTCCTCCTTGCCCTGGCACGGTTCTGGCCCGCGTGGCAAGGCCACCTGTCCGCATTCCTGCACATGGCCTGGCGTGCCCTCCCCGACGCCAGTCCCCTGGCCTCCGAACACACCCTGCGGGCAGGTCTGCTGCTCATGGCCGGCGCCGCCTGGTTTGCGCTTCTCCGCCGCAGTCTGCGCGGGCCGGAACAGGTCCGCCTGGTTGCTGGATGCTGGCTGGCCGGATCCTTTGCAACCAGCGTCTATGGAACTCTGGCCTGGGCCGGAGGCTGGGATCGCCACTGGCCGTTCTCATCCTCGCTTCTGGAGGACAAGAATTCCTACGGTTCCTATCTGGTTCTCACACTGTTCATGGCCTGGGCCATGCTGGTCTCCAGTCGCAATCGATGGGCGCGCCGGCTGGCCGGCGCCGCCCTGCTCATGACCGTATGGATGCTGCTGCTCAGCGGCTCCAAGATAGCTCTGATCGTGGCGGTGACCGGAACGGCCATCATCGGCTCCGGCTGGTTGCGCCGCGGCCACCTCCTTCTGCGAGCAGGTACCGTCCTGGGCGGACTGCTTCTGGCCATCCTCCTGTTCTGGGGAAGTCTTTTCATAGGCTCCGGCCGCATCGCCGTGACTCTCAGTGAAATCACCTCGCCCCAGTTCCTTGCCGGCTCTGTGCAGGAGCATCGCCTCCCGGTCTGGTCCGCTGCCGGCCGGGCCTTCCTGGAGAATCCGGTCCTGGGACTGGGCCCCGGTCTTCTTTATCGGCACCTCGGTTCCTACTACCCTCCTGGCCGGAATGGCTGGCGGCCGGCCCAGGAGAACGCCCACAATCAGTTTCTCCAGCTGGCCGCCGAAACGGGAGGCGTGGGACTGGCGGCATGCATGATTCTGGACGGCGGCACGCTGCTGCCCGCTTTCCGGCGTGGCCGCGGTGCGACCGCACCTTCCCGGATACTGGGCATGGGCCTTCTCTGTTTTCTGGCCACGGCTCTCAGTGGACATCCCCTGTTGCTGTCCCGCCAGGTATTTCTGTTCTGGGGCGCCCTGGGATGCCTGGCCGCCTGGGCCGGCATCCCGGATGGAGACGGTCGTACCGGCCAGCAACACCCGGCGGGAGCCGGTCTGCTCTGGCT
>JAPUKF010000277.1 GCA_027295805.1 Acidobacteriota bacterium
GGGCGCATCCCCAAGGGCGTTCTGCTCATGGGACCTCCGGGCACCGGCAAGACGCTGCTGGCCCGGGCCATCGCCGGCGAGGCCAACGTGCCGTTCTTCTCCATCTCGGGTTCTGACTTCGTCGAGATGTTCGTAGGTGTGGGCGCTTCCCGCGTCCGCGACCTGTTCGAGCAGGGCAAGAAGAACGCGCCCTGCATCGTCTTCATCGACGAGATCGACGCCGTCGGCCGCCACCGCGGCGCAGGATTGGGCGGCGGTCACGACGAGCGCGAGCAGACCCTCAACCAGTTGCTGGTCGAGATGGACGGCTTCGAATCCAACGAAGGGGTCATCCTCCTCGCCGCCACCAACCGCCCCGACGTCCTCGATCCGGCGCTCCTGCGCCCGGGCCGTTTTGACCGCCGCGTGGTGGTGAGCCTTCCCGACATCCGCGGCCGCGAGGGGATCCTGCGCGTCCATACGCGCAAGGTGCCGCTCAACGAAGACGTCAACGTCGAGGTGCTGGCCCGCGGCACACCGGGCTTCTCGGGCGCCGATCTCGCCAACCTGGCCAACGAGGCGGCCCTCATCGCCGCCGGCAAAGAACGCAAAGATGTCACCATGGTCGACTTCGAGTCGGCCAAGGACAAGGTGATGCTGGGCTCGGAGCGCCGCAGCTTGATCCTCTCCGACGAGGAGAAGCGCAACACGGCCTACCACGAGGCCGGCCACGCGCTGGCGGCGTTCTTGCTGCCGGAGGCCGACCCCCTGCACAAGGTGACCATCATCCCCCGGGGCATGGCCCTGGGCGTCACCCTGCAGTTGCCGGTGGACGATCGCCATACCTACACCCGCGAGTACATCCTGGGTTCCATCGCCGTCGCCCTGGGCGGCCGCATCGCCGAGGAACTCTTCCTGGACCACATGACCACCGGCGCCGGCTCGGACCTGATCAAGTCCACCGACATGGCCCGCCGCATGATCTGCGAGTACGGCATGAGCGAAGCACTGGGGCCGCTGACCTTCGGCCACAAGGCCGAGGAGGTCTTCCTGGGCCGCGACTTCCAGCAGATCAGGGAGTTCTCCGAGGACACGTCCCAGCGCATCGACCGCGAAGTGCAGCGCATCGTCAACGAGCAGTACGCCCGCGTCCGCAACCTGCTGGAGGAGCACCGCCCGGCCGTGGTGGCCGTGGCCGAGGCCCTGCTGGTGCGCGAAGTTCTGGATCTGGAAGATATCTCGATCCTGGCGCGGGGCGAGGAGTTGCCGCCTCTCACCGGCAAGACAGCAGCAAAGAACGACGAAAAAGATCAGACCGGGATGGCCGCCCGCGACAAGAGTTCCGAAGAGGAAAAGAGTGCCCCCACGCCTCTTTCGGGACCGGTGGAGCAACCGGGCTAAAGGCTCCCGGGGCGGTTCGGCCCGATTCACCGGGAGCGACCTTGCAGTCAGAAGTCACAGCGGTTGATGAGACCGGCACGTGGGCTCCCCTGCGCCGGTCGCACACCGTCCCCCTGCCGGGAGGGCACGTGCTGCAGTTCGGCGCGCGCACCCTGGTCATGGGGATCGTCAACGTCACGCCCGATTCGTTCTCCGACGGCGGCCGCCACTTCGCACCGGAGGCGGCTGTGGCCCATGCCCGCCTGCTGGTGGACCAGGGCGCCGACATCCTCGACCTGGGTGCTGAATCCACGCGCCCCGGTGCGAATCCCGTGCCGGTGCACGAAGAGATCGATCGCCTGCGCCCGGTGCTGGCCCGCCTGACCAGCACCACCCGCGTGCCCATCTCGGTGGACACCACCAAGCCCGAGGTGGCCGAGATGGCTCTTGAGGCCGGCGCCGCCATCATCAACGACGTCTCCATGCTGCGCCACGGCGATGACATGGCGCGCCTGACGGCGGCCGGGGGCGCGGCCCTGATTCTCATGCACTCCCGGGGCACGCCGGCCACCATGGGCACCCTGACCGATTATCCTGCCGGCGTCACCCGTGGGGTCATGGACGAATTGTCCGCCGTTCTTGCGCGCGCCTGCGAGGCCGGCATGCCCGCGCAGGCACTGCTCATCGATCCCGGCATCGGCTTTGCCAAGACGGCCGCCCAGAGCCTGGAGGTCCTGGCGCACCTGCATGCCTTCACGGCCCTGGACCGGCCGCTGGTGGTGGGCGTGTCGCGCAAGTCGTTCATTGGCCATGTGCTGGAGCGCCCGGTGGACGGGCGCCTGGAAGGATCTCTGGCGGCCGAAGCGGCGGCGGCCCTGGGCGGCGCCCACGTGCTGCGCACCCACGACGTGGCGGCCTGCCGCCAGGTGGCCGACCTGCTGGACGCCCTGCGCGGCGCCGGCCCGGCAGGGGAGACGGCGTGATCAACGCGGTGGTCAAGTATCTCAACCTGGTCGACTTCGGCCTCAAGGATTCATTTGAAGTCCTGGTTCTCGCGTTTATCTTCTACCGCCTGCTCCTGCTCATCAAGGGCACCCGTGCCGTGCAGATGGTCTACGGCCTCGTCGGCCTGGCCTTCGTCTACTGGATCACCGGGCCCCAGTTTCTCGGCTTCGAGACCATCCACCGCATCATGCTGCCGCTGCTCCTGTACGTGCCGTTCGCCATCGTGGTGGTCTTTCAGAACACCCTCCGCCGCGCTCTCACCGGCTTCGGCGCCAATCCCTTCAGCCGCTACATGGGCCAGCAGGAGGGGGACGTGCGTATCAGCCTGGTGGTGTCAGCGGCCTACGCCCTGGCGGCGCGCAAGATCGGCGGCCTCATCGTCATCGAGCGTGAGCAGGGCCTGCGCAACTGGACCGAGAGCGGCATCATCCTGGACGCCAACATCTCCTACGACCTGATCGTCAACGTCTTCTCGCCCTACACGCCGCTGCACGACGGCGCCCTCATCGTCGGCGAGGGCCGCCTCAAGGCGGCGTCGTGCTTTCTGCCCCTCACGTCCAACGAGGCCCTCTCGACCCAGTACGGCACCCGCCACCGGGCCGCCATCGGCATCACCGAAGAGACCGACGCCGTGTCCATCATCATCAGCGAAGAGCAGGGCAGTGTCTCCCTGGCCGTCGACGGCGTCATCTACGACGCCCTGGAAAAGCCCGCCCTGAGGCGCCGCCTCGCGCGGGCTCTCGAACCGGTGATCAAGCGCCGCGGCGAGCGGACCAACACCGCCCGGAGCAAGGACCGCGCCAAGACTACCCTCACATCCCCGGCCATCAGCCCGGCGCCTGCCAGCGCGTCCGCTAAGAAAAAATCGCCCGCCGGCGCCGCGCCCTCTTCGGCCACCGCCGGCAGCAGCGGAGGCACCGGTGGATCTTAGAACCAACCTGGGTCTCAAGCTGACGGCCATTTTCCTGGCCCTGGCTGCGTGGGTCTACATCCACAACCTGGACGATATCTTCAAGGTGCTGACGGTGCCGGTGGATCTGTCGGGCATTCCCGACACCCTCGAGGTGGTGGGTGACCATCCGCCCGAGATCAACATAGGTCTGCGCGGCCCCGAGCTGTCCCTGGGCAACCTGGCGCCACAGAAGGTCTCCCTCAGGGCCAACCTGGAAGACATGCCACTGGGCCCGGGTGTCCGCACCATCGAGCTGGATTCATCCATGGTGCACGGCGTGCCCCCGGGGATCGCGGTGGATCGCATTTTCCCCTCGGAGTTTGAGATCACCCTGGAGGCGCGGATCAATAAAGAAGTTCCGGTGGTGGTCAATCTCCAGGGCGAACCGGCCCCCGGGTACGAAGTCATCGGCACCTCGGTGGTGCCGGCCCGCGTGGTGGTGGAAGGGCCCGAGTCGGCCATCAAGGAGCTCGAGTCCATCTCCACCGCCCCCATCTCCATCGAGAACGCCCGCGACACCCAGCGCCGGGAGCTCGAGCCGCTGCGGGTGGGCACCAAGGTGCGCCTGGCGAGTCCCGGCACCCAGGTGGAGGTGGTGGTGAGCATCCGGCCTGTGCAGGGCGATATGACCCTGAAGGGCGTGAGAATCCTGGCCGCCGGCGTGCCGGCGGGCGGTACCGGCGACGACGCCTCACCCCAGGTCAGGCTGCAACCCGCCACCGTCACGGTTCACGCGACAGGGCCCCGGGTGCAGATCGAGCGCCTCATGGCCGCCGATCTGGTGGTGGTGGTGGATCTGGCAGGCCGCAGCGGTCAGAATTTCGACCTGGCTGCGAGGGATCTGGCGGTGCGCGCGGCGGACCCGCAGGCCCTGGATGTGCGGGCACTCACCCTGACCGTCACCGCACCCGCTACAATCCGTGTGGCCTGGGCCAACGGCAAGACTTCCTAGGGGGGACTCGATGGGCAAGCGGTTGTTCGGCACCGATGGGATTCGCGGTGCCGTCGGCGTGTTTCCGCTGGACACTGGCACGGTCTACCGGCTGGGCAGCGCCCTCACCCGCCTGCTCACCGAGCGAGGCGGCAGGGGCCGCGTGGTCATCGGCTACGACACCCGCGAATCCAGCGAGCCGCTTTGCGCGGCGCTGGTGGCGGGTATCCACCGCGAGGGCGGTGACGCCGCGGTGGCCGGCGTGCTGCCCACTCCCGGCGTCGCCCGCCTGACCTGCCAGGACGGCTTTGACGCCGGCGTGGTCATCTCGGCCTCCCATAACCCGTTCACCGACAACGGCATCAAGATCTTCTCGGGTGACGGCACCAAGATGTCCGACGCCGACGAAGCGATCATCGAAGCAAGCCTCCTGGAGTCGGACATCACCGCCGGCGACACCAGCCGCATGGACAACGCCTCCCAGGGCGGCAATGGCGCCTCGCCGGTCTTTCCCATGACCGGCGCCAATCCCCGCCTGGCGGATCACTACGTCCATCACCTGCTGGAGGCCGCCCGCGTGGGCTGCGACCTCAAGGGCGTGCGGCTGGTGGTGGACTGCGCCAACGGCGCCGCCGTGATCGTGGCGCCTCACATCTTCGCCCAGCTGGGCGTCGAGGTGCGCTTCCTGAACATCGAGCCCGACGGCCGCAACATCAACAAGAACTGCGGCTCACTGCATCCCGACGTGCTCATCAAGGCGGTGCGCGAATTCAAGGCCGATGCGGGCCTGGCCCTGGACGGCGATGCCGACCGCTGCCTGGTGGTGGACGACAGCGGCCGCCTGCTGGACGGTGATTTCATCCTCTACCTGGCCGGGCTTCACCTGAAGCGGCGGGGGAAGCTGCGCAATAACACCGTGGTGGCCACTGTTATGAGTAACCTGTGGCTCGAACAGAGCTTCAGCGACGAGGGCATCAACCTGCTGCGCACCGACGTGGGCGACAAGTACGTCCTGGAGGAGATGGTGCGGGGCGATCACGTCCTGGGAGGCGAGCAATCGGGACACATCATTTTTCGCGACCGGGCCACCACCGGCGACGGCCTGCTCACCGGCCTGCGCCTGCTGGATGTCTGGCGCGCCAGCGACAAGAAACTGTCGGAACTGGTGGCCGGCATCGAGCCATGTCCCCAGATCCTGATCAACGTGCGGGTGAAGAGCAAGCCGGCGCTTTCCGATCATCCCGCCCTGGCGCGGGTCATCAGCCGCGCCGGCGAAGAGATAGGCAGCCGGGGGCGGTTGCTGGTGCGCTACAGTGGCACCGAGCCACTGGCCCGAGTCATGACCGAAGGAAACGATGCCGATGAGATCCGCCGCATCGCCGAAGAGGTGGCGGCGGAGTTGCGCAACCACCTGGGTTAGCCTGACGGCCCTGCTGGCGGCCATCCTGCTGCCCGTGCCCGCCGCCGCCTACACCGCCCAGGAGGCCCGCAAGCTCGCCGGCGAGTTCAAGAACGACGGCGTCCGCGCCTACCAGAATGGCCGTGTCAGCGAGGCGGTGGAAAAGCTCTCGGCCGCCATCAACATCAATCTCAACGACTTCTTCGCCCACTTCTATCTGGGCCTGGCGTTTCGCGATCTGCGCCGCTACACCGAGGCACGCCAGGTGCTGGAGGTCACCACCCTTCTCGACCCCCGCTATCTGCCGTCCTACGTGGCCCTGGGCGACGTGGCCCTGGGACAGGGCAACCCCGACGAAGCCCGCACCTGGTTCCAGACCGCCCTCAACCGCCAGGCCACCTACTCCCCCGCCCTGGATGGGATGGGGCGGCTGGCCGAGGCCCGGGGCGACGAGGACGCGGCCATCATCAGTTACCGCCAGGCCATCGACGCCAACCGCGGCTACCCCGACCCTTACGTCCACCTGGGCGCCCTCTACCACCGCCAGGACCGAGTGGACGATGCCATCGCCCTCTTCCAGGAGGCGATTCACTTTCAGCCCGGCTTCGCCAAGGGGTACCTCTACCTGGGCATCGCCTACGGCCGCCTGGGACGGCGCACCCAGGCGACCTCCCTGCTGGCCAAGGCGGCCGAATTGAAACCCGAAGACCCCGAGCCCCACATCGCCCTGGGCGATCTGCTGGCCACCTGGGAAGACCGCATCCAGGCGAGCCAGGAGTACGAGGCCGCCCGCCTCCTGGGGCCGGAGCGCTTCGAGCCGCTACGGGGACTGGCCGAGCTGGCCCGTCGCCAGGGTCGTTACCAGGAAGCCGATGACCTGCTGGACCAGGCCCTGGCCATGCCCGGCCTCAGCGACAACACCCGCACCCAGTTGCTGTCTTTGCAAACCATCTATCGCAGCGAAGCGCGGCGCGCCGAGGCGGCCCGCCACCGCCTTGCCCTGGCGCGCGCCGCCGCGGCCGCGAGCGACGAGAGCCTCGAGACACCGGTCCTTGAGGTCGCCGGCTTCGGAGGGCCCGCCCGCGAGCTGGGCTGGTCCTGGCTCGAACTGGCGCGCCTGCGCCACGACGCCGGCGATCTGGCCGGCGCCCTGGATGCCTGCCGGGAAGCTCTGACACCTCTGGAACGGCCGGTGGACCTGGTGGGCGAGTGCGGTTTTTTCGCCCTCCAGGCCCGTGACTGGGGACCCGCCCGGGAACTGCTGGGCGAGGCCGCCGCTCGCGACGAGACCGATGTCCGCCATCTGATCAACCTCGCTCTCGCCTATACCGGCATGGGGCACCAGAGCAGCACCGTGGAGACCCTGCAACGCGCCCTGGCCGTGGACGCCCGCTCTGCCGAGGCCCACACCTACCTGGGCAACGCCTGGTACCGGCTGGGCAAGCTGGATGAAGCCGAATCGTCTTACCGCACGGCGCTCACACTCGCCAGCAGCAAGGAGGACCTGGACCGACTGCAGAAAGTGCTGGTCCACCTGGATGAAGAGCGCCTGGTCAGCGAAGCGGCGGCCGCCGCCTCCGACCTCGAGGCGCAAGATGAGGACAGTGATTCATGAACGGTCGTGGCACGCGGGTGACGGTTTTCGCTCTCTTACTGGCCGGGGCGTTCGCGGCGGTGGCGCC
>JAPUKF010000278.1 GCA_027295805.1 Acidobacteriota bacterium
AGCTGGCCCAGGGTGGCGGCAAGCTGCAGCTACAACCGACCTCTCGTTTTTGGTGACCAGGTCCATATCGAGGTGAAGGTGTCGCGGCGCGGCAAGACGTCCATGACTTATGCCTTCATCCTGCGGCGCGGAGATGAGCAGGTAGCCTGCGGCGAAATGACATCGGTCTGTTGCGTCATTGAGCCCGACGGCCGCTTCACGGCCATCCCCATTCCGGCCGAGCTTTCCGCCCGCCTGGATGCTGGAGGATCCGAGTCATGACCCGCGACGATGGAGTTGTCCTTCAGGATGTGTGCAAATCGTTTTCCGGTGCCGCCGGCAGCGTGGATGTCCTGCGGGGCGTCTCCATCAAGCTGGCGGGAGGGGAGGCGGCCGCCATCACGGGCCCGTCGGGTTCGGGGAAGAGCACCCTTCTTCATCTGCTGGGCGGCCTTGACCGTCCCACCAGCGGCAGCATCACCATCCATGGGCGTCGACCCGCGGACATGACCCCACGGGAACTGTCCCGGTTCCGCAACCGCACCATCGGTTTCGTGTTCCAGGATCACCACCTGTTGCCCCAGTATTCGGTGCTCGAGAATGTGCTGCTGCCAACCTATGCCCTGGGACGTCCTGCGGCGGCCGCCCAGGGGCGGGCCACGGGCCTGCTGGAAGATGTGGGTATGGGGCACCGGCTGCACCATCGTCCGGCCGAACTGTCCGGCGGTGAGCGGCAGCGGACCGCCGTGGCCCGGGCCTTGATGAACGGCCCGCGCCTGCTTCTCTGCGACGAGCCCACCGGCAGCCTGGATAGCGCCAATGCCGAGGCGGTGGGGCAGTTGCTCCTGGACATGCATCGCCGGGAGGGAAACATCCTGGTGGTGGTCACCCACAACCCGAACCTGGCCGCACGTTTCAGGCGCCGTTTCCAACTGGTCGAAGGCCGGTGTTCCGCGGCCTGATCTATCACCGGCGCAGTCACCTGGCCGTGGTTCTGGCCACGGCTGTGGTGACGGCCGTTCTCACCGGTGCCCTGCTCATGGGTGATTCTGTGCGGGGCAGCCTGCAGGATCTGGCCATCAATCGTCTGGGGGATGTGGACCTGGCGCTGGTATCGCCCCGCTTCTTCCGGGAAGATCTCGCCCGCGATCTTGCCGGCCAGGCGAGTTTTGCTGCACAGTTCGAGGAGGCTGTCCCGGCCATCGATCTGGACGGCGCCGCGGCCCACGCCACCAGTGGGCGGCTTGCCGCCCACGTCAAGATCCTGGGAGTGGATCAGCGCTTCCTGGATCTGGTGGGGGCCGCGTTCACCATTCCGCCGCGGGAATCCGGGCAACAGCCTGGTGCCGTCATCAACGCGTCCCTGGCCGCAGAACTCGGTGCCCAGGTGGGCGACGATCTGATCATTTCCTTCACGCGCTTCGATGCCATTCCCCGGGATACGTTGCTGGGCCGGCGCGCCCCGGAAGAAGTGGCAGGCCGCCTGCGGCTGACACTGGCCGGGGTGATTGCCGACTCAGGTGCCGGGCGTTTCGGGCTGACACCCCACCAGGGGACACCCCTCAATCTCTTCATGGATCTGGGGGAGTTGCAGCGCCGCCTGGAGCGCCCGCGGCAGGCCAACAGCCTGTTCCTGTCCGGACGTGAAGGGCAGGCCGACCTGGGAGATGAAGCGCAGGCGGCGGATGCTGCGGCCACGGCCGAAACACTGTTGCGGGCCGCCCTGACACTCTCCGATCTGGACCTGGAACTGCACCGCCGGGGAGATGTGGTGGTGGTTCAGAGTCGCGAGTTTGTCCTGCGGCCACATGTGGAGAAATCGGTGAAGGCTGCCGCAGCCGAGCTTTCCCTGCCGGTGAGGCCCGTGCAGACCTACCTGGCCAACATCCTCCGCTCCGGCGACCGCCAGGTGCCCTATTCCACGGTCGCTGCCGTCGGTGGGCCCGCCGACGCTCCGCCGTTTCTGCCGCTGCTGCTGGCCGACGGCAGGCCGGCAACCGATCTCGAGCCTGACCAGGTTCTGCTGGGAGCATGGGCCGCGACCGAGTTGCAATCAGAAGTGGGCGCCCAGATCCAGGTGGAGTACTACGTGGTGCGTGATAACGAAGACCTGGACATCGAGAGCCGGGAGTTCACCGTCGTCGGAATCCTGGCGGAAGAGGGTCTGGCCCTGGACCCCGGTCTCACGCCCGACTACCCGGGAATCGCCGATGCGAAGCACATCTCCGACTGGGACCCACCCTTCCCTGTGAATCTCAAGCTGATCAGGCCCCGGGACGAGGCCTACTGGGATGAACACCGCGGCGCTCCCAAGGCGTTCTTCTCGCCGGTCGCGGCGAAAGAGTTATGGAGCACGCGCTACGGCCATCTCACGAGCATCCGCCTGGGCCTGCCCGCTGGGGACGTCGGCCTGGCCACTCTTGAACAGGCCATCCTGCAGAGGATTGACCTGGCGCCTTACGGCTACAACTTCCGGGCTGTGCGGGCCGAAGGGGTGGCCGGAGCCAGGGGGGCAACCGATTTCAGCCAGCTCTTCCTGGGGTTCAGTCTGTTCCTCATTGTGTCGGCGGCCATGCTGGTCAGCCTGCTGTTCGGCCTGGGTGTGGAACGGCGATCCAGGGAGATAGGCCTGCTCCTGGCGCTGGGCTACTCCCTGGGACGGGTGCGCCGCCGCTTCCTGGGTGAGGCCGCAATGCTGGCGGTGGCTGGAGTGCTGGCCGGCACCGGCCTGGGTGTGGGCTATGCCGCTGCACTCATGGCAGCTCTCCGAACCATCTGGCGTCCGGCCATCGGCTCATCCCGCCTGTTTCTTCATCTGTCATGGCCGACTCTCATGATGGGCGCGGCCGGCGCCTTGCTGGTCACCCTGGCCGCTGTGACTCTGACTCTACGCCGTGTTTCCCGGCGCCCCGTCGCGACACTCCTGGCAGGGGCCGTGGGACCCCAGGTGGCGAAACGGGGCAGGAAGATGTCTCTGCTCGTGGCGTGGGGTGGTCTGCTGCTAGCCGTGGGGCTGACGTCAATCGCCGTGCTCACGGGCCAGAGTTCCTCGCCGGGGCTCTCCTTCGGGACCGGGGCGGGCCTGCTCATGGCGGGCCTGGCCTTCTTCTCCCGCTGGTGCCGGCGTCACGGGCGCCCCAGGGGCGTGGGCAACCTGGCGCTGCTGGGCATGGCGGCGCGTAACAGTTCCTGGAGCCCGGGGCGCTCCATCCTGTCCATGGCGCTGGTGGCCTGCGCCACCTTCGTCGTCATCACGGTCGCCGCCAACCGGGTGGAAAGCGGCGGCCAGGAGGAGCAACTGCCTCCCGGCGCAGGGGGATTCGCCCTGCTGGCGGAGAGCAGCGTGGCGTTGCACCAGGATCTCAACGACCGGGGGGATCGCTTTGAGCTGGGCCTGGATGGGAAGGCCGCAGCCGTCCTGAATGACGTCGAGGTGGTGCCGTTCAGGCTGCGGCCGGGCAGTGATGCCAGTTGCCTCAACCTTTATGCTCCCGGGGCCCCGCGTCTCCTGGGTGTTCCGCCGTCCCTGGCACGCCGCAGTGACTTCGTCTTTCAGAAGACTCTCTCTGAAACGAACGATCCCTGGTCCCTTCTGGATGGCGAGCTGGAACCGGGAGTGATCCCGGCGGCAGGTGATGCCAGTTCAGTGCAGTGGATCCTCCACCTGGGACTGGGCCAGGATCTGGTCATGCAGGATGAAGCCGGCCGGACCCTGCGCCTGCGGATCGTGGCGCTTCTCAGTGGCAGTGTCTTCCAGAGTGAACTTCTCATCTCGGAGGAAAACTTTCTGCGCCACTTCCCGAGCCGCTCCGGATATCGTTTCTTTCTCATCAAGGCGCCGCTGTCCGAGAGTGATGATGTGGCCGCGGCCCTGGAGTCCGGTCTGATGCGCTTCGGCATGGATGTGGTCGCCACCAAGCAGCGCCTGGCCGCCTTCGCGGCGGTGCAGAATACCTACCTGTCCACCTTTCAGACCCTGGGCGGTTTCGGCTTGCTCCTGGGTACCCTGGGACTGGGCATCGTCCTGCTGCGCAACGTGCTGGAGCGGCAGGGAGAACTCGCGACCCTGCAGGCGTTCGGTTTTCCGCGCGGGCGCCTGGCGCGCCTCATCCTGGCCGAGACCGCATTCCTCTTGATCCTGGGCGTGGCGCTGGGCAGCGGGGCGTCGTTGCTGGCGGTGGCGCCGCGCCTTCTGGCCGGGGATCTGGTCCTGCCCTGGTGGTCTCTGGGCCAGACCCTGGGCCTGGTGGTCGCCGTGGGCCTCCTTTCCTGCCTGGCGGCGGTGCGCAGCGCTCTCAGAGCCCCTCTGCTGGGCGTTCTGAAGGCGGAAAACTAGCCGCCGCGGTGATAAAATCGCCCGCATGAAAACTGACAAGACGACCATGACGGAAACACCCGCGGGCGGGTTCGTGGACCGGCATATCGGTCCGCGGGAACGCGAGATCCATGAGATGCTGGCCGCCATGGGGTTGACCTCCCTGGAGGAATTGATCGATAAAGTGGTGCCCAAAAAGATCCGCACCCACCGGCCCCTGGACCTTCCGCCGGCCTGCAGTGAAGCGGAAGTCATGGCGGATCTCCATGACCTGGCCCAGCGCAATCAGGTCTTTCGCTCTTTTCAGGGCATGGGTTACGCGGAGACGTTCACGCCACCTGTCATCCAGAGAAATATTCTCG